>QHMQ01000104.1:16984-19315 GCA_003217835.1 Verrucomicrobiota bacterium | reverse complement strand
GGGCACTCGGCTGAAAACAAGTCCGCGAAAGATTATGAATAGGGAACGCGATTATGTTCTCGGCACGCACGATGAGGAGCTGGCGAGACTTGGTCTGCAACATAGAGTCTGGCGCCCCGTGGTCCTCGATTGCTGGAAGAAAGCCGGTATCACCGTGGGCAGCCGCGTGCTCGATGTCGGCGCCGGGCCGGGTTATGCCGCTGTCGATCTTGCGGAGATTGTCGGGTCGACGGGTGAGGTCGTCGCGCTCGAGCGTTCGAGTAAGTTTGTGCGTGCGACGGAAGAAGCGTGTCGCGCTCGCTCGCTTACCAACGTAAAGATTCACGAATTAGATCTGATGACCGACGATCTGCCGAAACAGGATTACAATTTTTCCTGGTGTCGATGGGTCGTGTCGTTTGTCAGCGATCCTTCACTGCTGATCAAAAAACTCGCAGGCGTGCTCCAAAAAGGCAGCGTCGCTATCTTCCATGAATACGGCCATTACGAGACATGGCACTTTTTGCCACGCTTAACAAATCAGGAACGGTTTCGGGAACACGTGATTCAAACGTGGCGTCAATCAGGCGGTGAGCCCGATGGCGCTGCTGGCCTGCCGGCGCTGCTTTCGGCAAACGGTTTCGCTATACGCTCGGCTACACCACACATCTTTTGTGTGGGTCCGGGCGACTACATGTGGCAGTGGCCTGCAACGTTCATTGAAATTTACCTTCCCCGCCTGATTGAAATGGGACGAATCGATCAAAAATTCGCCGACAAAGTGCGCGCCGACCTGACCAGCGCGGAAAAGAATCCAAATGCATTAATGATTACCCCACTCGTACTGGAAATCGTTGCAGAAAAACTGTAGTGCCGCCGTGTCGGCTATCGCGGCCTACTTAATTCCCGCGAGGCCGAGCCGATGGGCGTCGGTGCCGAGCGCAGCGATCGCGTTTGCAATCACTTCGTCCAGCGGCATTCCTAATTCGGCTGCACCCTGCACGATGTCCTCGCGATTAACGGCGCGAGCGAACGCTTTGTCCTTCATCTTCTTCTTCACCGATGCAACATCGACATCGTAGATGCTTTTGCTAGGACGGACGCGAGCTACTGCGATGACGAATCCGCTCAATTCATCCACGGCGTAGAGGGTCTGCTCCAGCGGCGTCTTACGCGCTACATTGGTGTAATTCGCGTGCGAAAGAATTGCGCGGCAGACCTCCTCGCTCCAGCCGTGGTCGCGGAGCCATGCTACCCCCACGCTTGGGTGCCCATCGGTCGCGCTTTGCTCATGGTTTGGATGGCGCTCGTAATCCATGTCGTGCAACAGGCCGACCGCCTCCCAAAGATCTACATCCGCGCCGCGAAGCGTTGCGAAATGCTTCATCGAGTCAGCAACCGCGTAGCAATGTTTTCTCAAGCTTTCCGATTGGACCCAATCGTGAAGAATCGTGAGAGCGCGATCGGCAAGTGTTGTCATCGTCGACGATACAAATCAATTGGGCGGTTGAAACTGACTAAACTAGTAGCTGAAACGCATTCCGTTAATGAATCGAGACAGCGTCGCCACTCTTTATTTTTGTCGCAAGACGAACAACGTCCCAGTTGGCAAGGCGAACACAGCCGTGACTCGCGGAGCGGCCGATGGAATCGGGATCATTTGTCCCGTGGATCCCGATTCCTTTCTTGCTAAGCGCGATCCATATCACCCCGACCGGATTATTCGGACCGGGTGGGAGAAGGTGGAAATTGCCGCTGCGTTTGCCGTGTTGAAGCATTTCCTTGTCCCAACGAAACGTCGGCATCTTCGTAATCCTGCTTACTTTCCACTCGCCAATGGGCGACGCGGTGTGAGCGGAACCGATCGTCACCGGATAAGTTGCAATTAATTTATCGCCTTCGTGCACTTCAAGCATGTTGGTCTTGGTATCAATTTTCACCGCGACAGGCGGCGCAGCGGATTGATGTGTTTTCGGCTCGTTGTTTTTGTTTGCGTTTTGACTTTGTGCATCTGGCTGATCTTCGATGTCATTCGCGGCTTGCGAAGGAACATCGCTACCGGGTTTAATGTCTTTGACAGATGCAAGCTCAAACGGCTCGACGTTCGGGACGCTGAGCTGGTCGCCTACCTTCAGCGTTTTCATCTTGCCAGGATTAAGTTGCTCCAGGAAATGAACGTCACTGTGAAATTTCTCTGCAATGGCTTCGGCGGCGTCGTGATACAGTAGAAATTTTAGCTTTGCCTGTTCCGACACACTGCTGGGCGACGGGCCGATGCTTTGAATGTCAGCTTCAGTGACGGAGTAGGAGACGAGGACCGCGCCGACGCTGGCCAGATCAAGACCATTAATG
>QHMQ01000104.1:0-16979 GCA_003217835.1 Verrucomicrobiota bacterium | reverse complement strand
GTTCACCTCGGGAGAGACGATAGAGGGCAAGCGCTTTCCAAGTAAAATCGCCATAGTGTCCATCAAGCTTGCCGGGACTAAAGTTCGCTCGATCAAGAAAGATCTGCAGGCGAGTGGCGTTTTCGACGTCAACCTTGCTGGGCGTCTTTTCAGTGGCAGGCTTCTTCCTGGCTGCTGCCGACAGGATATTGCTTGAAAGCAATGCGGTGACAACTGCGATGCGAAGAATGGAGCTCACACAATTTCATCGTAGTGATCGTTTCTTTCGGCTGTTAGCTGACGCTGCGGCGACCTTTTAAACATGGTTTTTGGTTGAGCTTGCATGGTGCCATTTCGTGAATTAAGCGTGCGCAAAATGAATAGGATGGCGCAAAGCGCTAGGTTGTCGATGACTGGCTTACTGCATAAAGCCGGGCGCCGCTTCCCGTTGGTTTTTACGTTTGCAAATTAGAAAGCGTATGCTAAATCTGGCGGCCACGGGAGGAGTAGTCTCCCGCCGCATGATCTCAACCTTCAAGTAATCCACCATGTTCCCAATCAATCGTTTCATTCGGTCCTTCTTTAAATTCCTCGCAGCAATTGTCTCGGTTTTCCTTCCGATCAGTGCATTTGCTAGTCCGCCCATTGGCGTCCTCGATGATACGCATGCCGCCATTCGGGCGGTTATGGCTGTCCAAGGAGAGGTCACGCCCGATTTGATGCGGCAGCCGGAGATTCTGGGAACTGCGGTGGGTGTCGATGCGGCCGGTACTCCAGTGCTAACCGTTTATGTTGATCGAGATGCGGCGAACGCGGGGGAAGTGATACGGAGCCTACCGCGAGACGTTCGCGGTGCGGGCGTGCAGGTTCATTTGACGGATAAATTTCGCGCGATGGCCAAACCGCCCTGGGCCGGCGGTGGAGGTCATAGCGTAAGTCACACGGCGAAACAAACGCCGCCAATTCAACTCGGGACGTCTGGCGGTTGGTCGAAAGATCTCGCGAATGGCTACTGCTGCGGTGGAACACTCGGCTCGCTGGTGAAAATCGGCAGCACACAGTACATCCTGAGCAACTATCACGTATTCGAATCTGACATCGTTTCGGGTGGCAACAATACCGTGGCGACGACGGGTGACCCGATCATTCAGCCAGGTTTAATAGACGTGAACTGCAATAAGAACAACGCGCAGACCGTTGGGACACTGGTAAAGAAAAGTTCGCTCCCGAATAGCAATGTCGATTGCTCAATCGCACAAATCAGTTCGGGTATGGTGCGAACCGATGGTGCCATCCTCGAGATCGGAACGATTTCGTCATCAACTGTGTCCGCCGCGATCAATCAGGCCGTCAAAAAGAGCGGTCGAACAACCGGGCTATCGCACAGCGCGGTCTCGGGCTTGAACGCGACGGTTAGCGTGACCTACGATAACGAATGTGCAGGTGGCACGGCATTCACAAAGACGTTCACCGGCCAGACCGTGATCGCAAATAGCGGCAGTAAGTTTTTGAATAGCGGCGATTCGGGATCGCTGATGGTCGAAGATGTCGCAACCAGTCCGCGGGCGGTGGGTTTGCTCTATGCGGGCAGCAGCACCAGCGCGATCGCGAATCCAATTAATCAAGTCCTCTCGTTCCTCGGCGCCACGATGGTGGGGAACTGACGCTGGCAGTAGAAACCAAATCTTAGCACATCCGCTTGCGTGAGGCGGATGTCGGTGAATCGTCGAGTAATGCGATTCTGCGGAAGACGCTGGCAGCGATGTGGCTTCTGCTTGCTGCTTCTCACAATTGCTCTCGTCCCCGCTTGCCGACAGAATATGGCGCAGAATAGTTCAGCCTCATCGAAACGAGACATTAACGCCGTGCTGGCTGCTCACGATAAGGAGTTGCTTGCGATTCCGGACGTAGTCGGCGTCTCTGTCGGGGTCCTCGAAGATGGCCGCACAGCTTGTCTGAAAGTTATGCTCGCCCGCAAAAATCCAGAAACGGAACGAAAGATTCCTAATTTGGTCGAAGGTTATCCGGTCGTTGTAGAGTTGACGGGAGAGATCCGACCGATGAGCCCGTAAAAAGCCGTTTAGACAAAACGCACCTTCGGTGTTCCACCAATAGGCAGAACACCAAGGCGCGATTAGAGACAAACGAGTTCAGCTCTTAATCCTCATCGAGGATCACGCGATCAACCATTATGTTGTCGCCTGTCCCGACATAGTGAACGCGGACGGGGACGCCCAGTTTGATTCTCGTTCTTACCATATCTTCATCTAGGGTCCGGCCGCTCCGGGTCACATAAGTGACCGTCTTGCCGAAGCGATACCGACGCGGTCCGCTACTCTCCCTGAGCACGATGGCACTCCCTGGAGTATACTCCGTAATCGTACCGTTGCCTTCAGTCGTGGTGGTCGTTGTGGTCGTCTCCGAGACCTGTCCCCATGCAAACGGGGCCACAACTGCTAACGCCATACTTAAAAGCGTTTTTTTCATGATTTCCCTTTCTTGTTTAGTTGCTGTGGCGGTAAGCTTTCCGTGGACCGGTTAAATTCTGAGGGCCGGACGACGAATTTGCCGCCATATTGGATTCGCACACGCCTTGCAGACCGGATGCTTCAAAAAGTCCCTTTGACCGCCATTGAATAGACTTTTTGGCTCAGCGAATCTTGGTCTGAGTAACGGTGAACAAAGTTCTCGATTGACACCTCGGGTTGTCACTTAATCGAGTAACCTGAACGGCATCCTAATTCTGATCTGTCGAGCGAACCGACCTTTTTTGGACATTCATGTTGTGCGTGTTTTGCTACAACGCCATTCGAAAACGCAAGACTGCGAATTTTTCATCAAAGCGTAAGTGCATGGCAAATTATGAACCAATCTCGCGTCGGCCGATCGCAGCGGCGTTTCGCCGAACAGCCGAAGCCGCGACGCGTTTGTGTGTGCGCTGGGGAATTCATCCCGATGCTATCTCGTACTTGTCGGTCTTAGCGGCGCTGGCCAGCGCGTTTTGCTTTTGGCAATCGCATACAGCGCCGCGACTGCTGATCATAGCGCCGGTGTTTTGCTATCTGCGGCTTTGGTTCAACATGCTCGATGGAATCGTGGAGAAATCCTAAATGATCTGCCAGATCGAATTTCAGATATCGTGATCTTTGTAGGTATCGCCCACAGCGGTTGGATGAATCCGATTTTGGGTTATTGGGCGGCAATCCTCGCGGTCCTTACTGCTTACGTGGGAATCTTCGGTCAAGCCATCGGCGTGCAGCGCGAATTTAGCGGATGGATGTCAAAGCCTTGGCGCATGGTGGCGCTTCATATCGGAGCGTGGACGACTCTTGCATGCTGGTGGTGGAACGATCAGTCGATCCGGCTTCAGGGTCTCACAATTCTCGATTGGACTTGCATCGTCGTAATCGCCGGCTGCGTGCAAACAATTGCGGCTCGCTTGAAACGGATTATGGCTGCGCTCGAACGAAGAACGAAATAATGTCGCCGCAGATCGCGCTCCACGATCCCGTTTTTCGCGCCTACCTTTGGATCGTTCCTTTCTCCCTTATTGTAAGCGGTGCACTGCTCGCTCTGCTCAAATGGGGACTTAAGGAAGAGATCAGCTCAATGTGGCGAACCTATTGCTCGTGGCTGATTATGGCGCCGCTGGCGTTAGTGGTCGTTTTTGCGGGGCGCATTCCAACTATCCTTGGTGTGACGTTGCTCGCGATTTTTGGATTTAAGGAATTCGCACGGGCGTCTGGTTTATATCGAGACTGGTGGATGACCGGCGCGGTTTATGCAGGAATCGTGACTGTGGGCGCTGCTTCATTGATGTCGCACCCACACGGTGAAGAGCCCGGCTCTGGTTGGTACGGGTTTTTCGTCGCGACGCCCGTTTTTGCGATCGCTTTGATTCTGTTGATTCCGATTCTGCGCAATCGGGCGCGGGATGAATTACAGAGGATGTCACTGGCCATTGTGGGCTTTGTTTATATCGGCTGGATGTTTGGACACCTCGGTTTCCTTGCCAACACCAGCAATGCGTACGGATTCATTTGTTACATCGTTTTCGCTACGGAATTGAATGACGTTGCCGCATTTACGTTTGGCAGGTTATTCGGGCGCCATCCTCTCCGCAGTAAAATTAGTCCGAGCAAAACCTGGGAGGGCGCGCTCGGCGCGCTAGCGGTATCGATGCTGCTACCTTGGTTATTTCGTTTTTCATTTCCGTTCTTTGGTGCGTGGCAGCTTGTCCTTACTGGCTTGATCGTTGGGATCGGAGGGCAACTCGGCGATCTCTCAATTAGCGTGATCAAACGCGACATTGGAACGAAAGACATGGGCGGGATGATTCCCGGGCATGGCGGAATATTGGACCGAATCGATAGCCTAATTTACGTGGCGCCCCTATTCATGCACATGGCAAACTATTATTATCGGTTGCGATGAAAAAATGGCGTTATGACTCCGCGCGCGATCTCGATCAAACGCTGGTAGAGCGGCTTCGTCGATTTCCACGCGAGCCCGACATGCTCGTTTATGGCTTGCGCTCACTCGTGGCGTTGATCATTCGCGGTTGGCTGCGCGCTTACCATCGCTTTGAAATTGTCGGACTCGAAAATTTACGTGATAACGGTTCCTTTGTCATGGTTGCGAACCATTCCAGTCATCTCGACGCACTTTGTCTCCTTGCCGCCGTGCCATTGCGCAAGCTACATCGGGCGTTTCCGGCCGCGGCGGCGGACTATTTTTTTAAAAGTGTGCCGCGCATCTGGGTTGCCGCCGTTGTAGTGAATGCCTTGCCTTTCGCGCGTCAGGTCCATGTTCGGCAGAGCCTTTCCATTTGCGGCGAGCTTCTTTCGAATCCCGGAAATATTTTGATCATCTTCCCCGAAGGCACGCGATCAACGACGGGAGCGACTCAAGATTTCAAATCCGGCATCGGGGCGCTTGTAGCAGGCCGGGACGTGAGCGTTTTCCCATGTTATCTCGATGGAGCTTTTGATGCCTGGCCGAAGGGTTCTCTTTTCCCGCGGCCAAGGAAAGTCAGGCTTATCGTCGGCTCGCCGCGCAACTACGTTTCGCATGCCGCGGAAAAGACAGATATCTGCGCGATCGCAGCCGAATTGCGCGACGCTGTGAAAGAACTGGGACGAAGGAATGGATGTGACTGAAGATACAATGACCAGTTGGGACGGCGCCGAGCTGTTCTACCGCGCATGGATTCCGCCGAGAGCGAAAGATAAAGCGTTGCTCCTTTTTCATCGCGGCCACGAACATTCCGGCCGGTGGAAGGAAACCGTTGATTTATTAGGCCTCAAGGATGTCTCGGTTTTCGCCTGGGACGCACGCGGCCATGGTCGATCATCCGGCAAACGTGGAGCGGCGGGCAACTTCGCCGATGTCGTAAAAGATGTAGACGCCTTCGCACAGCATATTTCATCGCGGCATGGTGTTGCGTTGGGAAACATGATCATGCTCGGGCACAGTCTTGGAGCAATAAGCCTCCTGGCGTGGGTGCACGACTATGCGCCGCCGGTTCGGGCGATGATTCTCGCTACGGCAGCGCTTCGAGTAAAACTCTACGTGCCGTTTGCAATCCCGATTTTGCGGTTGAAACAAAAGCTGATCGGACCCGGTTACGTCACAAGTTACGTCAAAGCGAAGATGCTGACGCACGACCAGGAACAAGTAGCTCAATATGAAACTGATACGCTCATTTTCCGTCAGATCGCAGTAAATGTTTTACTCGATCTTCACGATACTGCCACGCGATTGCTCGCCGACGCGGGCGCAATTCACACTCCGACGCTAATGCTCGGCGCGGGAAAAGATTGGGTCGTTAGTCTTTGCGCCCAGCGCGAATTCTTTAACAAGCTTTCTTCATCCGTGAAGCAGATGAGCGTTTTCCCAAACGCTTATCACGCGATCTTCCAGGAGAAAAATCGACATGCGATTGTGCGTCAAGTGCGCGACTTTATCATCGAACGTTTCGCCCAGCCGCCGGATGCGCCTTCGTTTTTGCATGCCGACCAGATTGGATACACGCGGGATGAATATCAGCGGCTGAATCAGCCTGGTAGTGTGAAATTTGCAGTCGCGCGTGCCGGTTTGAAAGCGGCGGGACGGTTAAGCAACGGTGTCGATCTTGGTTGGCGAAACGGCTTCGATTCCGGGTTATCGCTCGACTATGTTTACAAAAATCAGCCACGTGGCAGGACGCCGGTGGGCCGTTTGATCGACAAGTCGTATCTCAACAGCATCGGTTGGCGTGGCATTCGGCAACGCAAAGCTCATCTCGAAAAGTCGCTCAAGAGTGCGATAGAGAGAACGCACAGGAAAGGATGTCCGGTACGCATTCTCGATATTGCGGCCGGTCCAGGACGTTACGTGATCGAGACCCTGCGGACGTGTCCGGAAATTCCGGTGAGCGCCATATTGCGCGATTACAAACAGGAAAATATCGATGCCGCCCGCGCTTTAGCGCAAGAATTTGAGCTCGACAATGTAAAGGTGGAGCAAGGTGATGCCTTCGATCGCCTTTCGCTCGCTTCAATCCAGCCGCACGCGACCATCGGAATTGTCTCAGGTCTTTACGAGCTGTTTTCCTCGAATGAGGCAGTCTTGAACTCTCTCGCCGGACTTGCTGAGGCGATTGAGCCGGGCGGTTATTTGATTTACACGAATCAACCTTGGCATCCCCAGATGGAATTCATCGGGCGCGTTTTGCGCAATCGCGAAGGTCGACCGTGGATCATGCGCCGGCGCACCACAGCAGAAATGGACCAATTGGTCCGGGCCTCCGGATTCGAAAAAATCGACATGGAAGTAGACCAATGGGGAATGTTCACCGTCTCGATCGCCCGGCGCGTTTTCTCCCTTAACAACCGCGCGTGCTAGTTCCGCGAATCAGAGCGCTCCGGGTTTCCGCGGGATTGTCGATCTTGTTCCTGATCGTTTACGGCGTCTGCAACTGGATTACATCGCGACGCAGCGGCGTCGGGGTTTTCTACTTTCAATGGGAACGCTCCATCCCGTTCGTTCCGTTCATGGTCCTTCCCTACATGTCGATCGATCTCTTCTTTGTCGCAGCGCCTTTTCTCTGCCGGACAAATCGAGAGTTACTTACATTTTCGCGGCGGATTACCGCCGCGATTCTTATCGCGGGAATTTGTTTTCTGCTTTTCCCTCTGCGCTTCGCCTTTCCACGACCACACGCGAACGGCTGGATCGGCGCAATCTTCGATTGGTTTCGGGGAATTGACGCGCCATACAATCTTTTCCCGTCACTGCACGCCGCGCTGTGGCTCTTTCTTGTCAATATTTATGCGCGCCATCTTCGCGGCATTTTCCTGGCTGGCGCAATGGCTTGGTTTGCACTGATCGCTCTCTCCCCGGTGCTGACTTATCAACATCACATCATCGACATCGGCGCCGGATTCATGCTGGCCGGTTACTGCTTTTACTTTTTTCGCGACTCGCCGGTGACGTTGCCGGTAACTAAGAACCAGCGGATCGGAGTTTATTACTCCGTGGCCGCGGTATTTTTGTTCGTATTTGCTCCGATCTTTTGGCCGTTCAGCGCCTTGCTGTTTTGGCCCAGTCTTTCTCTCGGCATCGTTGCCAGTGCTTACTTCGGTTTTGGGCCAGGAATTTTTCGCAAGACAAATGGCACTCTGGCCTGGAGCACACGGTTCGCCCTGGGTCCTTGTTTGCTCGGTCAGTACTTGTCTCTCCTTCACTATCGTCGCCAATGTCGACCCTGGGATGAAGTCATTCCCAATGTTTGGATTGGTCGAAAACTAAGCAACCGCGAGGCTGAGGGAGCAGTGCGTAGCGGCGTGACGGCTGTACTCGATCTCAGTGCCGAATTTTCCGAAGCGAAAGCGTTTCGCGTAATCAGTTATCGAAACACATCAATTCTCGATCTCACGGCTCCTTCCTTGGGGCAATTGCAGGAAATGGGCAAGTTCATTGCCGAGCACAGTGAAACTGGGATCGTTTACGTTCACTGCAAGATCGGTTACTCGCGCAGCGCCGCTGCGGTAGCCGCATATTTAATTATTAGTGGCAGGGTGAACGACGCCGAAGAAGCGATCACAATCATCCGGCGAGCGCGGCCATCCATCGTCATTCGGCCCGAAATCGTCTCCGCTTTGTCTCAGTTTGAACATCGTCTTGGGCACTCGCTCGTCGACAGGTGATGTTTTCTTCTCGCTTGAAGAAAACGGAATCGCAATACTCGCAGTCGTACCCAAGCCTATGAACTACAACGAACTTATTCAGCTTTATTTTGAGCGCGCCAACGCCATGCAAGCGTACTGGAATCTTTATGTTGTCATCGTCGGCGGTTTGCTCGCCTTTTCTTCTATGCGCAAGCAACCGGCGGCGGTCACGACCGCGCTAGTGTCGGTTCTCTTCGCCTTATTCGCGTATAAAAATCTTGATGCCATGCACGACGTTACGGCGCAGCGATTTGCCACGCTCCAAGCGATTAAACAGTTCGATTCGAGCGGCGGCGCCCTAGCCAACTTGAAACAAGTGCGTGATCTGCTCGAGCCGACTCTTACTCCAGCCACTTATGGAAGCGTGCGTGCAACTCACGTCACGAGCGATGTTCTTACCATCGCGGCGCTTTTGGCGATGGAGTTTCGCAGAAGGAAATTGCGGCAAGCACTAACAGCATCGTAAAGGGCATCAAAAGCATTTCGCAAACAGACCGCACAACTTTGGCGAAAGAAAAGCTAAGGTTATTTATCGTGGAGGGAGCTATTGGGTGAAGTCGTGGATTGGCACTTCCGGTTTTCAATACGCCGAGTGGAAAGGAACTTTTTATCCGGAGGATCTACCCGCGAACAAAATGCTGCCGTTTTATGCAGAACGATTTTCGACGACGGAAATTAATTACACGTTTCATCGCATTCCGGCTGCGAAGACGATCGATAATTGGAAGCAACTGACGCCGGAGAAGTTTCGTTTCAGTCTGAAAGCGCCGCAGAAGATCACGCATTTTGCAAGGCTGCGAGAGTGCACCGATACGCTGAGATATTTTTACGACGTTGTTTCAGGGCTCGGCGAAAAATTGGGGCCGGTACTATTTCAGCTTCCCCCCAATTTCGGAAAAGATACTTTTGTGCTTGGCGATTTCGTGAATGGCCTGCCCGGCGGAACGCGTGCCGCGTTCGAGTTTCGTCACGAATCGTGGTTTGACGATGAAGTGTTTGAAACGCTGAAAACGAGCAACGCAGCCCTCTGCATCGCGGACAGCGAAAAGTTGACGGCGCCAAGAGTCTCGACAGCAAACTGGGGCTATCTTCGGTTGCGCCGCGAAGATTATTCTAGGATCGACATCGAACGTTGGGTTGAGTTCGTTCGCGCACAACACGGCTGGGATGATGTTTTCATTTATTTCAAACATGAAGAAGCCGGGATTGGCCCGAAACTAGCCGCGCAAATGACGGAATTGCTCGCGTAGGCGGCCAAAGCCCTTTGTCAGAAACCGGCCAGAGCGCGCTATTTGCCGATGAGAATAAAGACACCGGCGGCCAGTGCCACAACGTACAACAGGAAAATCAATGCTCCGAGATGTAAGCCGAACCCTAAAAGGCCATCGACGATCAGATAAACCGCGAGCAGAAGCATGCCAATGTTTTTGGTGAATTTCATGGTGTCAGTATTCTGGATCGCGTGTTCAGATTACAATCCAAAACCTGTAACCTCATCCAGATGGAAAAGAAGGTTGGGTTCACTTCAGCTACTTGTCGCAAACGACAGGCCAAGCCACAGCTGTGCGCGATTATTCAGCTCAGGAACTAACCATTGCGGCCGTGGAATATCTGCGATCTGGAACTCTGCGTAAGGAACGCAGCGCTCTACGAACAGTTCGGCGTTGTAGGCCGAAGGAACGTGTTCGAAACTATGAAGAAGCTTGAACGCGATATTCGAAAGCAGGAGCCACGGTGATGGTTAACGAAAGCAAACCCGCTTCTCCTGCGTCGCCGTCGTCTAGAGTGCTTCGGCTTGCGTCCGCAGCTTTTCTTTTACCTCGGAATACCGGGAGTCTGAAATTTTATCGAGGAAAGACAACGCTTCAGCTTTCTTGTGCCGCTTCAGGCTGACCCGAGCGAGCTGCAAGTAGGCGAAGTTCCGGTTCGTGGAGAGCTCGAGATAATGCTGCCAGGCGATTTGCGCCTCTTCCCAATCGGGGTTCGGCATTCCATAAAATGTTTCCGCGTAAGCTCGGGCATTTTCCAGGTCGGTCGGAGCGAGCCGGCTGGCTTCGCGAAACTGGAACAGGGCGCGTTGCAACAATTCCGCAGAATCGATCTTCCAAGCCGTCGTCAGATCACGGCGGAAAACGAATTCGACGTTCCCGAGGTCGAAATGATAATCGGGATTGTCACTTTCGGAGTGAACCGCCAAAAGAAACTGCTCCGCTGCTTCACGAACGCGGCCCATCCTGAGGTAGGCGCCGCCCAACGAATTGGCCGCTTCCCCATTCTCCGGCTGGAGCCGTTGCGCTGTCCGCCAATGTTCGATGGCTGCTTCCAGCTTCCCGTTTTTCGAGAGAAATGCGGCAAGGGCGTTTTGCGCCGGGACAGACTGCGGATGGTCCCGGACGAGTTGGTAGTAGATTTGCTCTACCCGCAAACGCTCTTTTGCCGTTACGTTGGGATTCGCGAGCGCCGCCGCTGCCTTATGGGCCGATTTGATTTCTATCCACGTTTTTACCGACGCACCAATGGATTGCGCATGCGCGAGCACAAGCGTAAAGAGCAGAATGAAGAGCGTGGCGGCAGCCCTCTTGCATTTACTCCAGTTGCCCCGCCCGCGGCTGCTGATTAACATAGCTGTCGCTCTTCCTGGAGAGATCACCTTCACATGCAAAAAATAGGATTCGCTGAAGCCCTCGACTCAATTGTCGCCACCGACAACCGTTATTCACCGGAGGCTTACGTCTCGTCTTTCTTCGGGACGTGCTTTATTATACCACAAAACAGCAAAAGAAAACCAAGGGCACCGCGGGCCAGCCTGGCTCGCCGAAGGCAAATTCAGGGCTGCATTACGTCCCTTTTTTCCATCGGCGCCTCGTTCCTCCCTTCGACTTGAACGCCAATGCGTTATCGCAACAGCAAGTGAGGCTGACGGCGCAAAACGAGACTGCCGATACCCGGGCGGCCTGTTTTTAAGAAGATTGAACCTGCTATTTGCCGCCCGTTCGAATTACGACTGCTGAAATGTCGTTCACGTTGACGAATGCGTCGAAAAATTCTGCGCCGGTCAAATGAGAAAGATGGACGACATTCTCGTTAACTTGTTCCACTTTACCCTCGATCTTGTCACCGGCTTGCAGATGCAACTCGACAGTTTTACCGGTGTTCTCCTGGAGGATGCTGAGAACGGTCTGAGCGGACAGGCTGGAACAGACAGCTGCAACGATAAATCCGAGAAGAAATAAGCAACGTTTCATGAGCAACATGTTCTGTCCGATTACGCTGCGATTGACCAGCAAATAATGAAGTAAGCCGTATTATCCGGCGTGGCCCTTTGGCCGGAGCGCTCCAGGGCAAGGGCATCCCTTGCCGAAATAATTGAAATTGGCAGGCGAAGCGCTGTGCGTTGTAGCGGTGCTTGTGTCAAGCACCGAAGTTTGTAAATAGGCGCTTGGCACAAGCGCCTCTAGAACTCATGAGTTCGGTTGCTGAAAATCTCGAACGGGTGCGCGAACAGGTCGCAGAGGCGGCGGCGAAGGTTGGTCGCGCAGTCGATGAGATCCAGCTGATCGCGATTTCCAAAACGCACGACGCGGAGAAAGTGCGGGCGGCATATGGAGCTGGTCAGACTTTGTTTGGAGAAAGCCGGGTACAGGAAGCGCGGGCGAAGATTCCCGAATTGCCATCTAATTTGCGCTGGCATTTCGTCGGTCATTTACAAAAGAACAAAATCCGGCATGCCCTTCCGCTTTTCGAGCTTTTTCACAGCGTTGATTCGCTTGCGCTCGCACAGGAGATGAGCCGGATCGCGGATGAGGAGGGAATGCATCCGCGGGTCCTGCTGGAAGTGAACGTCGCGGGTGAGGCGAGTAAATTTGGATTTGCCCGGACAGCATTGCGCGGGGAAATGGAGCAGTTGCTCGCTTTACGTCGTCTTACGATTGAAGGGCTCATGACGATCCCGCCGTTGGCGCCGGAAGCGGAAGCTTCGCGGAAATTCTTTGTGCAACTGCGCGAACTACGCGACGGGCTTGAAAGTGAATTTCAGATGAAACTCCCGCGCCTTTCTATCGGCATGACGAACGACTTCGCGATTGCAGTCGAGGAAGGTGCGACACTTGTCCGCGTTGGCACGGCCATTTTTGGTGAAAGATCTCGTCCCGGTCGCGATTAATATGGAGGGATGACCTCCGTGTCGTCCTAAATTTAGGGACACGACGGGACGTGTTCCTCCAATGGTTCGAAGATTGCTCTCGAGATCGATATCGTGCCAGGATCGATAATTCATGCGTCTAGAACCCACCAATGTTCAACAAATCGGAGATGAACTTGCGATTCGTTGGAACGACGGGACGGAATCTTATTTCGATTTGCAATTTCTCCGTCGCGCGTGTCCATGCGCGGCGTGCGGTGGCGAGCCGGACGTGCTCGGCAACATCTCTCGTCCGAATCTGACTTATTCAGAGGAGAGCTTTGCGCTTGTCGGTTTCAACATCGTGGGCGGTTATGCGGTACAACCACGATGGCGCGACGGACACGGCACCGGCATTTACAGTTTTCAATATCTACGACGTTTGGCTGAGGCTACCACATGAGCCTATGAAATTGAAAGGGAACCATCGACGATCGACGTTCCCTTCGGTATTGACTTATGGAATTCCAAGGCATCTGATCAGCTTGGATGACTCGTACAACCAAAACGATCGTGGTCCTCTTCTGCGCAGTTGTCTGCGGAGCAGGGGCCATTTTTTCGTCGGCGAGTCGCCTGGAGATGGAGCCGGAAAAATCCCACGTGAGACCGATCCTAAACGATCAGGTGCGCCACCGGATCTGGCTGCGTGTGTGATTCCTCGACGGCAATCTATAACCGCGCAAGAGAATGCTCAGCTATAGAGGTGGCGTTGCATCAGCTGAATCATCGCGGGCGGCGCGATTGCCCTGTAATTCTGGCAGCATCGTCCGAAGCAACGATGTGCCTGCACCGCGCGGATGAAGATTTCGATCTTGTAGGGCGGCAGGGATAAGAAAAAAATCGCCTGGCTTAAATTTCAATCCGGCGCAGTCGATCTCACCGTCCAGACAGAGAAAGATCGCGAATTTGCCAGGTGGTGCGGCTTCACGTTCGGAAATGAGATCCCACTTTTCCACGACGAACATGGAATCACGAACCAGTGTTTCCCCTCTGGATTGGATCAAGTTGGGTTCGATATCAGTAAAATCGATCGAC
This sequence comes from Verrucomicrobiota bacterium, assembly GCA_003217835.1. GTDB lineage: Bacteria > Verrucomicrobiota > Verrucomicrobiia > Chthoniobacterales > UBA10450 > Udaeobacter. Next base: position 3,575 of record QHMQ01000104.1, on the reverse strand, counting down.
TGCATGGCCTCACTGACGTGTAACTGTCGGGGCTTTCCATGCGTGCCGACGCGATTCCAATCAAATAGGCGATAAGTCGTGTCGCTATTTTGTTGAATCTCGGCGACTAAAATTCCATGGCCCATTGTGTGTAAACGTCCGCTCGGCATGAAAATCGCATCTCCGCCCTTCACCGAGATGCGATGCACCAACTCCGCGACACTGCTGTTTTCCAGCGCGGCTTCGAATTGCTCCCGGGTGACGCCGCCGCGCAGACCAGCATAGATTTGGGCATCCGGCACCGCATCAAGAACGTACCAAAGCTCATCTTTCGTTTCGCCGCCCAAAGCCCTTGCCAGTCCCGATGGCGGATGCACTTGCAGTGAAAGTTTTTCACGCGCATCGATCAATTTTGCGACAAGAGGAAAGCGTGCGGTATCGGGAACATCTCCAAAAATCTCCTCTCGATCTTCCATCCAAAGCTGGTGCAGAGTCCGACCGCGCATCGGACGATCGCGGACAAGACTTTGTGCTTCCGGACGATCGACAATCTCCCATGATTCGCCAATCAGCGTTCCCTTTGGTAATTGTTTGCGAAAGCGCGCTTCGAGCCTTCGGCCTCCCCAGATACGCTCCATGAAAATCGGTTCGAAGGTGAGGGGAGATGTGAGATTGCGCTGGCTCATGCTGCGATTTCAGGAACTGTAGCGGCAGCCGCTCGCCACGCCATAGCGCATTGCGGCGGCGGGTGCCGGCTGCATTATTTAGTTCGCAGGCGACATGCCTGCCACTACAGCATGCGAGCATTTCTTAGATACTGGTTGCCCGTTGCCATCTGGCTCGGCGTAATTTTTATCGGCTCAACTGACGTCTTATCGGCGGAGCACACTTCGCGCTTTCTTGTGCCGTTTCTGCGTTGGCTCGATCCGCACATCTCGCTGGCCGCGATCAACGCGATTCAATTAGCCGTCCGAAAACTTGCTCACCTGATCGAATACGCCATTCTGGCCGCGTTATTCTGGCGAGCTCTGCGCGACGGACTGAATTTGGGTACGAAGATATGGATCTTGTTCATCGTGGTCTGGTTTGCGTGCGGAATTTTTGCGGTCAGCGACGAATTTCATCAATCCTTTGTCCCGTCGCGCACAGCCTCACCAGACGATGTCTTAATCGACATTTATGGCGCTTTGATTGGGATTGTCCTCTGCTTGATGTTTTCGCGACGCCGACTGACAAGAAGTGGATGACATCAAGTTTCGTTTCGATAGGCCGCCGAAAGTCCGATTGCAGGCGAGGCGCGCGATGGTCAATCCGAAATCGGAAATGAAAATGGGCCTGACTGGGCTCGAACCAGTGACCCTGCGCTTATCAAGCGCATGCTCTAACCAACTGAGCTACAGGCCCGCTTCGCGGAAGTGAAAAATGATTGGTGACTGGTGATCAGTCAAGAGCTAAAGCGATCGCGATCTTTATCACCGTCACCCATCGCGGCGTAGAAGTGTCTCGAGTCGGTCTCGCTTTGTAAAATGCATACGCATATAAAGCTTCCCATTTCGCAGGTGGCATGCCTGGTCGAAGCTCGCCGCGATCAGCTGGTAAGACCAAAAATATCCGCCTCAACTAAAGTTACGGCGCAACAGGCTCCGCTCTCCGCCGCGCGGGCGCGTAGACTGGAGGCAAGGGGATTACGCTTCCGCTAGTGATCCGAAAGTGTGCCTGCTCATAGATGTTTGCCTCCACGCTTTTAGCTTTGGAGGCAAGGGGATTATCCAAAGCCGTGCTTTGGCTCCGGTTTTAGAGCTTCGCTTTGAACCCTGCGCTCCGCGCGCCGCCGGTCGATGGAGGCAAGGGGATTCGAACCCCTGACTTCCAGCTTGCAAAGCTGGCGCTCTACCAACTGAGCTATGCCCCCGCACTAAGAATTGCCGAATGTCGATTGTCGATGGGCGATTGCAAGGCACAAGTGCCGGGCAAGGACTCTACCCCGGTAATCTGTCGGCCAATACGTCTGCCTTCTCGATCTTCGGCGGTTGTACCAGGAGATCGGGCGCTTTTTCCATCAACGCCTTGGCAACTTTTCCAGACAGATGCGCGTCCCGACCGGCATCATCTGGAAACGCATCGAAGATGGCAAAGGTAGCCGGGCCAAGTTTAATCCCGAACCAAGCGGTTGTTGCGGGCTCTTGTTGCACCAAACCCTGCCCATCGCGCAAAAACTTCGCGACTTCGTTTTCTTTTCCCGGTTTTGCCTCCAGTCTGACAAATAACGCTTTAGTGGTCATGTGGTGATCTCCTTGTGACTGTTTTGCTGTCTAACTATCGAAGTCGTGCCTGCCTTTGCGTCTATGTCGAACCGAATGAGATTCCAAGCGGCGCCTGTCTCGGCTTGCTCGACGTGACATCGCAGCAAAGGAAAAATGCCGGTCGCCTCGCGGCGACCAGCATTTTTAGTCGATGTGCAGCAAAGACTGAATTGTGCGTTACCGTCGTTTCTCTGAGCCCCGGTTTCTTTCGATTCCGAGGTCTTGACGGCATCTTCAAGCTCCGAAGAGCCTGAGCTTAGCCGTCGACCTGTGCTTACGCGCACGATTTCCGAATCTCGATTGCTCGAATCTCGAATCTCGGCGCGAAGCGCTTCTCCTTAGAAAGGAGGTGATCCAGCCGCAGGTTCCCCTACGGCTACCTTGTTACGACTTCATCCCAGTTACCGCTCATAGCGTAGAAGGCTGCTTCCCTTGCGGGTTAGCGCACCGGCTTCGGCTACAAGTGACTTCCATGATGTGACGGGCGGTGTGTACAAGGCCCGGGAACGTATTCACGGCGCCGTAGCTGATGCGCCATTACTAGCGATTCCGGCTTCATGGAGTCGAGTTGCAGACTCCAATCCGAACTGGGCCCAGTTTTCAATAGATTTCCTCCACCTCGCGGTCTCGGATCGTTTTGTACTGGGCATTGTAGTACGTGTGCAGCCCTGGCCGTAAGGGCCATACTGACTTGACGTCGTCCCCACCTTCCTCCCCGTTTCACAGGGCAGTCTGAACAGAGTGCTCGACCCTCGCGGGTCGGTGGCAACAGTTCACAGGGGTTGCGCTCGTTGCGGGACTTAACCCAACATCTCACGACACGAGCTGACGACAGCCATGCAGCACCTGTGCAAATTGTCTCTTTCGAGACTCACTGGCTTTCACCAGCTTAGAGATGCATGTCAAGGCCAGGTAAGGTTCTTCGCGTTGCATCGAATTAAGCCACATACTCCACCGCTTGTGCGGGCCCCCGTCAATTTCTTTGAGTTTTAATCTTGCGACCGTACTCCCCAGGCGGCACGTTTAACGCGTTAGCTCCGGCGCAGAAGGGGTCGAATCCTCCCACACCAAACGTGCACCGTTTACTGCCAGGACTACCGGGGTATCTAATCCCGTTTGCTCCCCTGGCCTTCGTGCCTCAGTGTCAGGAACTGTCCAGAGACCCGCCTTCGCCACTGGTCTTCCTCATGATCTCTACGCATTTCACTGCTACACCATGAATTCCAGTCTCCTCTCCAGTCCTCAAGCACCGCAGTATCGAATGCAGTTTCGGAGTTAAGCTCCGAAATTTCA
>QHMQ01000048.1 GCA_003217835.1 Verrucomicrobiota bacterium | reverse complement strand
AAACTGCAGCGCTGAAGCCGCTCCCGCAATTCGGCAAATTGACTCGGGCAGGTTCGATCCTAGGTTAGAATCGCGCTCGCTCGCGCCGCCCGAATCGTGAAAAGCGTCCTTTTTGTCTGCACAGGTAACATTTGCCGCAGCCCCATCGCGGAAGGTATTTTTCGCCAGCTGCTTGGAAATCGGAAAGATATCGAAGTCGTCTCGGCAGCTGTGCACGTGGGGAACGGTCAAACCACAAGTCTCTATGCCGTGGAAGTCTGCGCAAGCACGATCAAAAACGCTTTACCCAGCGTGCTCGCCTTCGTAGAACAAAGCGAGTTGGCGCCCACTTCGCGTGGCCCACGGGCTTCTGCTTACCTAATGAGCGATCTTCCGCATCCAATCCAAACTGGAGCCGGTGGATCGACGTCATCCGCTGGACTCGGCGGCGACTTGCGCAAGGTGGATCCTGAAATTTTTGCTGCCATCGCTGCCGAAGAGAAACGGCAGCGCGAAAACATCGAGTTGATCGCCTCGGAAAATTTCACGAGCCGCGCGGTCATGGAAGCCCAAGGCAGCGTCCTTACAAACAAGTACGCGGAGGGTTATCCGCGAAAACGCTGGTACGGTGGTTGCGAGAATGTCGATGTGGCCGAGCAACTCGCCATTGATCGTGCAAAGCGATTGTTTGGCGCAGAGCATGTGAACGTTCAACCGCACAGTGGTGCCCAAGCGAACATGGCGGTTTATTTCGCCGCAATTAAACCCGGCGACAAGATTCTTACGATGAACCTCGCCCACGGCGGTCATCTCACCCATGGACATCCGGCAAATTTTTCCGGCAAATTTTATCAAGTCACCCATTACGGCGTCGACGAGAAGACCGAGCAAATCGATTACGACGCGTTACAAAAGCAGGCCGAAGAGGTGCAGCCAGTCATGATAACGGCCGGCGCGTCCGCGTACCCACGCATCATTGATTTTCCGCGGCTGCGGCAAATTGCCGATTCTGTTGGCGCGATTCTTTTCATCGACATGGCGCACATCGCAGGGCTGGTGGCAGGCGGGCAGCACCCCAGCCCGATTCCGCACGCGCAATTTGTTACGACTACGACGCACAAAAGCTTGCGCGGCCCCCGCGGCGGCATTGTCCTGTGCGAGGAGCAATTCGCGAAACAAATCGACTCCATGCTTTTTCCAGGAGTGCAAGGCGGTCCACTCATGCACGTGATCGCGGCGAAAGCAGTTTGTTTTCACGAAGCGCTCCAGCCGCAGTTTCGCGATTATCAGCGTCAAGTCGTCATCAATGCCAAGGCTCTTGCGGCTGGGCTCGCCAAACACGGTTACCGCATCGTTTCGGGCGGCACCGATAATCACCTCGTGCTTGTCGATCTTCGTCCGAAAGAAATTAATGGGAAGGAAGCGCAGGAGGTCCTCGATCGCGCCGGCATCACCGTGAACAAGAATGCGATCCCATTCGATACCTATCCAATTTTCAAGCCGGGCGGCATCCGCGTCGGTACACCAGCCGTTACTACGCGTGGCATGAAAGAAGAAGAGATGCTCGAGATCGCGGACCTGATCGCAGAAGCGTTAAGTAATCGCAGCGACGCCGACGCGCTGGAGAGAGTGCATGGAAAGGTGCGCGAATTAACGAGAAGGTTCCCGATTCCGTTCTAAAGGCCGCGCGACTGTAGTGGCAGCCGAGTCGACGGCGGTCTGCATAGATTTGCAGGCGGCACGTCCGCCAATCGGGCGGACTCGTCCGGTGGCGAGCCTGCTGCTACAGAAGATTCGCTCTACCTAAACGGCGAAAATCTGCGTAGTTTGCCGATCGTCCCATGAATCGAGCCGCCGAACAACCGGAGCCGAATCCATTGCGTGAAGGTTTGTCGGCCCGCGCGGTGCCACAGCCGTGCATCATTGTCATCTTCGGCGCGACCGGCGATCTCACGCATCGCAAACTGATCCCTGCACTGTACAACCTCGCCGCCGATGGCGACCTACCGCCCGCGGTCGCAATCGTCGGATTTGCACGACGGGAGAAAAGTGACGAGGAATTTCGGACTGAGCTTGAAGAAGCGACTCGGAAATTTTCGCGTCAGGCCGTCCGCGACGAAATTTGGAGGACGTTTGCGCAATCGATCTTCTATCACCAAAGCGAGTTCGGAGACGAGGCCGGCTACGAAACATTGGCGAAGCGTCTCGACAAAATCGATAAGGAATGCGGCACGCGGGGCAACCGGCTTTTTTATTTTGCGGCTGCTCCTGATCAGTTCGAACCGATTCTGAAACATCTGAAAGCGGCGGGTTTAAACGAGACCTGCAAAGGAAGCTGGGCTCGCGTCATTGTCGAGAAACCGTTCGGAACCGATCTGGCTTCGGCGCGCGAGCTCAATCGCATCGTCCGCAATTCCTTCACGGAAGAGCAGACTTACCGGATCGATCATTTTCTGGGCAAGGAAACCGCGCAGAATATCTTGGTCTTGCGATTCGCGAACGCGATTTTCGCACCGCTTTGGAACAGACATTACATCGAGCACGTGCAAATCACGGCAGCGGAAACGCTCGGGGTTGAGACTCGGGCCGGTTTTTATGACCGCACCGGCGCTTTGCGCGACATGGTGCAAAACCATTTGCTCCAGCTTCTTTGTCTTGTCGCGATGGAACCGCCGATAGATTTGAGCTCCGACAGTATTCGCGACGAAAAAGTCAAGGTGGTCCGATCGCTTCGTCGTTTTGCGCAGGGTGAGATCGCGGCGAACGTTGTGCGCGGCCAATACGCCCAAGGCGCGATCAATGGGAAACCGGTTGCGGCTTATCATCAGGAGCCAAACGTGAAGCCTGCCTCTCAAACGGAGACATTTGTAGCTTTGCGTCTTTACATCGACGACTGGCGCTGGGCTGATGTGCCGATTTACATGCGCGTCGGGAAGCGCCTTCCGAAATCGGCCACAGAAATTTCCATCCACTTCAAAAAAGCGCCCGCCGTTCTCTTCAGCAAAGACTTGACTGACCAAAACGTGCTCGTCATTCGGATTCAACCCGACGAAGGAATTTCACTACGGATACAGGCAAAGGTTCCGGGCACGAGCTTCCGCATTGAACCGGTCAAAATGGATTTTCATTACGGAACGTCATTCGGGAAAGCCAGTCCGGAAGCGTACGAACGCCTGCTGCTCGATGCGATGAGCGGGGACGCCACGCTCTTTGCCCGCCGCGACGAGGTCGAGGAGGCCTGGGCTTTTATTGACGTTATCGAGCACACATGGTCGGCAAAAAAGGACGCGCCCGGTCTCTTCTTTTATCCTGCTGGGTCATGGGGCCCGGACGAAGCCGACGATCTGCTCGCGCGTGACGGTCGCGCATGGCGGCGATTGTGACATATGGCCGCAATCGCCGAAAATTATTCGTTAGGCCTTCAAGTCGAGCTCGGCAAGATTGACAGCGAGCTAAAGAAACTGTGGGCGCAGAGCGAAGGCGCGATGACGCGCGCTTCTCTGGTCAATCTTGCGGTTTACAGCGAGGCGCCAGGGTCACTGGAAAAGAACACGCAGCTCATTGCGAAGATTGCTGAGAACCATGCGTGTCGCGCCATTGTTATTGGCGCTGATTGCAAAACGAAGGAAGATCGGGTCGAAGCCTGGATTAGTGCGCATTGTCATATCAGTCGCACCGGCAGCAAGCAAATCTGCTCCGAACAAATTTCATTTCTGCTCGAAGGACCGTGTACGGATCTGCTGCCCAGCATCGTATTCTCGCACCTCGATTCGGACCTGCCGTTTTATCTTTGGTGGCAGGGCGAGTTTCGTGAGCCGATGGATCGGCAGCTTTGGGCGTGGGTCGATCGGGTGATCTACGACAGTCAGACGTGGAAAGATTTTCACGCGCAAATGCGATTGGTTGAGTCCGCGCAAATGGAAGCGAAACAGCGTATCGTGCTTTGTGACTTGAATTGGACGCGGCTGGACCGGGTCCGCTTCGCGCTTGCCCAATTCTTCGATCACCCGGCATCGTATCATCGCTTCGCTAAAATCAAAAACGCACGCATCGAATTCGCACCCGGATTCAGATCGACAGCCATGCTCTTTGCCGGTTGGTTGGCCGCGCAATTGAATTGGCGCGTCGAGAAAACGATAGGCGGCGGCGTCCTTCAATTCCTTAATTTAAGTGGCCGAAAGATCGACATCGAACTACGCGAGCGAGCTGGCGAGCCGATCGGTGAAATCATTCTGAATTCGCCTGAGGTGGAGTTCGTCGTGGCTCGTGCAAAATGCGGTGATCTCCTCGAGGTTTCGCGCGGTAAACCGGGCGAGAAACGCATGCCGCAACTGATGCCGGCGGGGAGCAACGATCCGGTAAGCTTGATGAGCGAAGAACTCATGCGCGGAGGGCCGCATCATGTTTATCTGCGCGCCGTCAATTGCGTTCGCGATTTATTATAGTGGCGAGCAACTCGCGCACATTTTTCTCGATCGAGAAAAGTTCGTTGGCGCGTTTGTAACCGTTCTCGCCCAAACGCCGCGCCAATGAAAAATCGGCAATTACTCTTTCAATCGCACTTGCGAGCGCACTGGAATCACCGGCCGGGACAAGCACTCCGGTCTCATTTTGCACAACCATTTCCGGAATTCCACCAATCGGTGTCGAAATGACGGGCAAACCGGTCGCCATCGCCTCCATGATCACCGTGGGTAGATTATCCATGCCGCCACTGGCGTCGATCAAACTCGGTAGAACAAAAACGGTTCCCATCGCTAGGTGCTCTGCGATTTCATGTTGCGGTTTTGGACCAAGAAGCTTGACGTAGTTTTGCAAATCAAGGTCATGGATCTGCTGATGCAATTCTTTCTCAAGTGGACCTTCCCCGATGATCTCGCAGCGAAATGATCTCCCACGCTCCATCAGCAATCGACAGGCGCGGATCAAATCGGCGAACCTCTTCTTGTCGATCAAACGACCGACCGCGACGATCAGTGGAGAAGCGGATGAAAAATTTGCGCGCCTGAATCCGGCGATTGTTAATCCATTGTAAATACGGTGGATTCGATCCGCATGCTCTGGAAAGCGCTCTCGCAGAAATTTCTCGGCAAAATCGGTTTCTGTAACAATTACCCGCGCCGCATCGACAAGGCTACGAAGTCCGATCTCGAAATTTCGCGGTGCGAAAATATCGTTGGCGTGCCCTGTGAAGCTAAAGCTAATTCCAAAAAACTTCTGGATCCAAAAAGCGGTGCGGGCAGCCATCCCAGCGAAGTGCGCATGAACATGCTCGATTCGCATTTGTCGTAAGCGCACGCCGACATGAACAGCCTGGTAGAGACGGAGAAAATCAGGGCGCCGCCCCCATTCACTCAACGCAGCGATGACTTCTCCGGTTAACCTCTCCTTCTGCGAAGCTCGGCGAACTTCGTCTAACAATTCCTCCTCCTCCGGCAGGTAATCGACACCCTCAACAATGCGTTTATCCCAATCCTGCGGCGGCTCGTCCTTGGGCTTGCGGATAGAGAAGATAGGCGGCGTCACGCCTTGTCGAGCGAGCTCTGCGACTTCTCGATAGCAAAACGTCTGTCCGAATGACGGAAATCGCTCAAAGAGATATGCAAACTGCGTCATCGATGCGCGACCGATAACAAGTTCGTCACGGTGCTTCTCGCTTTACGGGAATCGGTCTTCCGGAATCGTCCACAGCCACGTGGGTAAAGACACCGCGCGTCACGCGAATCTGTTTTCCGTGCATGTACCGGCGCACCCAGACTTCTACAGGAATGACCATTGAAGTGCGGCCAATTCGCTCTACCCAGGCGTAACACGCGACTGTGTCCCCCACTCGAACGGGTTCCAGGAAAGACATTCCTTCCATGGCTACTGTGACGACCCGGGCTTGCGCCATTTTTGCCGCGAGAATGCTGCTACCCAGATCCATTTGCGACGTCAACCAGCCGCCGAAAATATCGCCATTCGGGTTTGTATCCTTGGGCATGGCAATTGTTTGGATCACCAGCTCACCTTTAGGTTGATCGGCATCGTCCATTCGGCGCGAAGAATAACACAAATTTACTGTAGAGGCAGCCGTGTCGGCTGCACCCATTCAAAGTTCTGCAGGCGGCACGCCTGCCACTACAGCTTGGTTTCCGAATTGGGAACTCAAATGATCAGCATACAATCGCCATAGCTGTAGAAGCGGTAGCGTTCGCGAATTGCCTCCTGGTAGGCCCGAAGCAAAAACTCGCGGCCTGCAAATGCACTCGCGAGCATGAGCAAAGTCGAGCGCGGCAGATGAAAATTCGTAAGCAGCAGATCGAGATGTTCAAATCGATATGGCGGACAAATGAAGAGATTGGTTGAGCCTTCCTGAGCAAGAAGTCTGCCGTTTTTCCAACGCGCTGATTCGAGAACACGCACGGTGGTTGTTCCCACAGCAACGATGCGCTCGGCATTGTTGATCTGGTTTGCTGCTTCGGCCGAAATGAAAAAACTCTCTGCAAACATCCGATGCTCGGCGAGATTCTCCGATCGCACCGGCAGAAATGTTCCAATCCCCACATGTAGCGTAACTAAGGCGTGCGGAATCTCGTTCAAGATTTGCTGGGTGAAGTGAAGACCGGCAGTGGGCGCGGCCAACGCGCCAGGCATCTGGGCAAAAACGGTTTGGTAACGTGCGTTATCCTCCGCGTCACTCTTGCGCTCGATGTAGGGCGGCAACGGCATCGAGCCACCAGCGTAAAGATCAATATCCTTGTCCAACGACACAATCCGCTCGCCATCCGGTAGGATTTCTTCGATACGCAAAATTGCATTCCCGACCTGTGCACTCGCGCCGAGGCGCATTTTTCTACCGGGTTTGACGAGGCATTTCCAGCGCCTTGGGCAAATACGACCGATAAAGAGGAATTCAATTGCGCCGTCATTGGAAAATCTTCGGGCCGGGACGACCAACGTATCGTTCAAAACGAGGAGATCCCGTGGGCTAAGAAACGTTTTCAACCCGGCGAATTGCCGATGCTCGATTGTTTGGCCCTCGCGACGAAGCACCATCATCCGGGAATCTTCGCGGCGTTTGGGCGGCCGCTCGGCAATCAATTCCCGCGGCAGATCATAATCATAATCGCTCAGGCGCGCGTTCATGGTTTAATCTGAAACATAACCATCCTGACTGTGCGTCATGTTTCGAAAAAAATTGCGGCACGGCGCAAAACTTCAGATGATCTGGAAAATGCAAGAGGCTGCTCTCGATTTTGTCATCGCGGCGCTGGAGAAGATTCGCGAAACGAGTGATCGATTACCGCGCGCGTCGAGACTTTCGGTTGAGCGATTGCGATTCGCCGCGCCGAATAAAGCGGATTTGCTCGCGCCGATTCGGGAGCGCGTGCGCATCTGCACAACATGCCCACATCTCGCCAGTTCGCGGACACAGACCGTCTTCGGCGTGGGAAATCCTGATGCGGAGTTGATGTTCATCGGCGAAGCACCCGGCGCGGACGAGGATAAACAAGGCGAACCATTTGTCGGTCGCGCTGGCCAATTGCTTACCAGAATTATCGAAACGATGGGATTCGCTCGTGGGGAAGTTTACATTGCTAATATTTTGAAATGCCGGCCCGATACACCGCTGGCACCGTTTGGCAATCGGACACCGACGCCACTCGAAATGCAAACCTGCCGGCCCTATCTGGTGGAACAGATTGAGATTATTCAACCGAAGGTTCTGGTGGCACTTGGCGCAGTCGCCGTCGAGGGATTGCTCGGGTCGCGAGGGACGATGCGGGAACTGCGCGGCAGATGGCACTCCTACAGCGGAACACCGTTAATGATCACCTATCACCCAGCCTACTTGCTTCGAAATCAGACGCCTTCGGAAAAACGGAAGGTCTGGGAAGACATGCTGCAAGTCCTTGAGCGCCTCGAACGGCCGATTACCGAGAAGCAGCGGAATTATTTTTTGTGAGCTCAGGGGCGGCTTGCGACCGTTATATTTCTAATCTTCGGCAATCGCAGGCGAGCGCAAAAGGGTCGCGCGGCCAAAAATCGCATCAATCCGCGACTGCGATGCCAGGGTGACGGCGAGCCAAACGATAATTCCACGCACGGAGCGGCGCGAGACTTTGACTCTGCGGTCCAGCATGGTTGCGCCGGCATCGTGCAACAGGGCAAGCGTGCGTGCTCCAATCAATGCGGGCAAAACCGTGGCAGCACGGACACGCCGATTTCGGATCGCACGCGAGTAGTGCATCCCGCACGCCAGACCGCCCTCGGCCTTCTCGGCCCAATTTCGAAAGATCGGCTGAAATCGTTCCGGTTCTAAGAGAATCTGCGCCGCAGTCATGCGGGCAGAAGTCAATTCCTCCTCTGGGAAATAACATCTGCCTGCTCGGAGATCAGAGCCAGCGTCGCGCAAAATATTGATCAACTGAAGTGCCATGCCATAGCGTTTCCCGAGCGCAAGCATCTCGTCTTCGCTTAGCGTGGCAAACTTCCGAACATGCCGGAAGCAGAGCCGCGTCCAAAATTCGCCGACACAGCCTGCGACGAGAAACGTGTATTCATCGAGGTCCGCTGCAGTGCGAAGCGCGGCAATTTTAGCGGTGTCAGCGAAACGTTTCAGATCGAGCATTTGACCCTGGGTCGTCTCCAGGTGGTCGAGCCATTCCAAACAATCTGGCAACGATTCAATAAGTGTTCGTTCGGCCGCATCCTGCTGCAAAGGTGCGAATGAAGCGACAAGATCGACAGCGACGCTCCGAGAAGCTTTGCCTTGAATCGCTTTCGATAGCGTTTGAAGAGTTTCCACTCGCAGGGTTCCTGAAATACGTGGCGTATCCGCCACCGTATCCGTTGTCCGCGCGAGCAAATAGGCCAGCGCGACTGGTTCGCGTAATTGCGCTGGCAAAAATCGGATGGAAAGATAGAACGACCGCGAAACGGAGCGCAGAATCGCTGTCTGCAGCCGGCGAGTACAGGCGCTGGATCGGTCGTTCATGACCTCTTGCGTCCAGGACATTTCATCGTCCGATATTTTTGATTTCGATCCGATTCGCCGCCGCGTTACCCAAACCGAGCGCGCTGGCGAAGCCGACGTAATCGGCCGTGTGGCCGATGACCGGCAGACTCGCGCGCACACGCCATTGCTCTAGGCGTTTCAACGCGATAGCGTCCAAAGCCACTGGATCTTTGCTCGCGTATAGCGTGGCGTGATGCACGGCGTAATTCGGCTGCGACTGCGGCCCGCCGGCATATTGCGCGACGAGACCATCCATCAAATTGAAAACGACTTTCTTCGAGATGAGTTGGTTACTGTAAATTTCTGCGAGGCTCTCCGCACCAAAACGAGAGCCTTGGGAGAAACGCCGCCAGTTGTCGATGTTTGGAATTGTCACATTGTAAAGGCAACCGGCGATGCCGTTCATTTCACTGCTGCTCATTACCGGCACATTGATGATTTTCGTCACCTCAGTCGAAACGATACGCGAGAAATGACTGACGTTACTTGTGTTCTCAGTGTCGGAAAGGATCGGCATTTTCACTTTGTCGGCCCTATAATCAAAATCACCCCAAACCAGTTTCCCAATTAACGGCGCGGAACCGGCGTCTTTAATTCCACCAAGAGAGCGATCCCAAACGATGATACTGCTGCGCGGATGTCCAGCCGCAACGAGGCCATCGACAATCGTATTCACGACGTCATGGTGCGTTGTGAAAAGTTCGCCACCCGCTGCACAAATTTTAATTCCGATCTTGTCATTCGGAGAAACCAGAGACGTCCACGCCTTCGCCACGTCGGGCTGGCCGGTCGCAGCGAGCAGGAGCCGATCGACCATCGTGCGCACGATCGAGGGATTTGTCTTGTAGTCTTTGATTGCGTCCGAATCGTGCATGGTATACACGACCGATGGCGTGGGCATCGGTCGCGGGGTTTGCCCAAATCCGGAAGCGGTGGCGCAGAAAAAAACAAGAACTACGTTTCGCATCGATAAGGTGCTTTGGCAGTGACAACGGATTTTATGAGCAACAGCGCGAATCACAACTCGTCGGTTGTAGTGGCAGCCGGGCCGGCTGCTTTCTCAAGCAACGCAGGCCACACGCCTGCCGCTACAGGCCCGATTCGACATCTATACGTTCATATTCCGTTCTGCGCGCGCATCTGTCCGTACTGTGCGTTTTACAAAGACCTGCTCGATCGTTCGCAAACGGCGCGATTTTGTGAGGCTATTCTGCGCGATCTCGACAAGCAATGCGCCGCGTTCGCCATATCGGCCAAGACAATTTATTTCGGTGGCGGGACGCCAACGGCTCTTACGACTTCGCAGTTGGAATTTCTGCTCGGAGGTTTTCACCAGCGACTCGACCTCTCGACGTTAGAAGAATGGACAATCGAAGCGAATCCTGGGAGTGTTTCCGCACGTAAAGCAGCGCTTTTGCGCAAGCTCAAAGTAAATCGAATCAGTCTCGGGGTTCAGTCTTGGGATGATCGATTGCTGAACATTCTCGGACGCGAGCACAATGCGTCGCAAGCTGAAAGGTCATTCCACACCTTACGCGATGCCGAATTCAGGAACATTAATATCGACATCATGTTTGGGCTTCCTGGCCAATCGACCGAGCAATGGAAAGCGACGCTGGAAAGAACAATCACGCTGCAGCCCGAGCACATTTCTGCCTATTGTCTGACCTACGAGGAAGACACAGAATTTTTTCTGCGTCAGTCACGCGGCGAACTGAAAGCGAATCCGGATTGCGATGCAGGCCTCTTTGAAATGACAATGTCGATCTTGGAAGCCGCCGGTTACCAGCAGTACGAAATCTCAAATTATGCGCGTCCCGGTTTTTCGTCAGTGCACAATCGCGCCTGCTGGTCGGGCAAAGATTATCTCGGCATCGGCCCAAGCGCATTCTCCACCGTCGGAATGCGCCGCTGGCAAAATCTTGCCGATTACCGCGCGTATGCTGATCGCGTTCTTTCCAGGCAATCACCAATTGGCTCGACAGAAAATCTTACGAGCGAGATGAAACGGGCCGAAAGAATCGCGCTTTCACTACGAACAGGCGAAGGAATCTCGTCCGCTTTGCTGAATGATCGGCAACAGACAATCGAGGAATTCGTTAGTCTCGGTTTGCTTCGACAATCGAACGGCTGCTTCGTGTTGACGCGAGCGGGCAGGTCGCTCGCGGATTCCGTGGCAGAAGCTTTTCTGTAGCCGTCGCCTTGTGGGCGACGCGCCACGTGCCTGTTTTGCTAGGTTAAGGTCGCGCTTCGCACAGCGAAGCGGATACAGATTATTCCACCACGCCGTAGCGACGTTGCCGGCTTCCAAATTCTTCTACTGCGGCAAAGAGGTCTTTCTTTGTGAAATCCGGCCACAGTTTGGGCGTGACATACATCTCCGTGTAAGAGAGCTGCCATAGAAGAAAATTGGACAAGCGCATTTCGCCTGAAGTGCGAATGAGCAAGTCGGGATCGGGATAATAGCGCGTGTAAAGATGTTTGCTGAACATCTCGACATCGATCATTGCTTTGTCGATGTGACCGAGTTCGACCGCGCGAAGCAAGCTTTTGATGCCGTCGATGATCTCGAGCCGCCCGCCGTAGCTCAGCGCCAGAATGAGGGTGAGCCCGTTATTACCAGCGGTTTGCTCAATCGTTTTGTGAAGTTGTTGTTGTGAACGTTTCGGAAGGTCAGTCAAGCGACCGATCGCCTGAAGCCGAACATTCTTCTCGATCAGCTCCGGCGTCTTCTCTTTCAAAAACTTTTCTAGCAAACGCATCAGCGAAAAGACTTCCCTTTTGGGACGCTGCCAGTTTTCCGCCGAAAAAGCGTAAAGCGTGAGATATTCGACTTTCAATTCACCGCAGGCCTCCACGCATTCACGAACGGCTTGCGCTCCCGCTTCGTGGCCTTTGATGCGTGGGAGACCACGCGTTTTGGCCCAGCGACCGTTACCATCCATAATAATGGCGATGTGACACGGAATCGTTTTCGCGGCAGAGGGCATGACTACAGAATGATAGTCTCGCCGCGCTCTGGACCCACGCTGACCATGGACAATTTTCCTCCCGTTAGGTTGGAAATGTATTTAACGTAATCCTGTGCCGTGGAGGGTAACTGAGAAAGTTTGCGCGCAGCACGCGTCGATTTGTTCCAGCCGCGCAGTTGTTGGTAAACCGGTTTGCAATTAGCGAGCTGCGTCGCGTCGGATGGAGGAACATTCAGGCGTTTTCCATTCAATCGGTACGCCACGCAGACGCGAATTGGATCGACATGATCCAGCCCGTCTAGGTTCGTAATCGCGAGTTCGTCAATCCCATTGATCATTGTCGCGTAACGGGTTGCTACGACGTCGAACCAGCCGCAGCGCCGCTTGCGGCCGGTGGTTGCTCCAAACTCGCGTCCCAATTTGTGAAGCCTTCCGGTGAATTGCCGATCTTCAGTCGGCAGTGCTCCCTCGCCTACCCGCGTGGTATATGCTTTCATCACTCCAACTACGCGATCCATCCGATGCGGCGGCACGCCCGTGCCTGTGCACGCGCCGCCCGCAGTCGTATTTGAGGAAGTGACGTAAGGATACGTGCCATGATCGATGTCCAGAAATGTGCCTTGCGCACCTTCAAAGAGAATTTCTTTCCCGCGCTCGAGGGCACGATGAAGATAAACCACCGTGTTCTCGATAAATGGCCGCAACTTTTCTCCAGCCGCGAGATAACTTTCGTTGACCTCACGAAAACTGATTGGCTTTGCACCGAGCGCCTGGAGGATTCTATTGTTCTCGATCACCTTGGCTTGCAGTTTTTTTGAAAAAACAATCGGCTGCACCAAATCAGACATCCGCAGGCCGGTGCGCGCAGCTTTGTCGCCGTAGGCGGGACCAATTCCACGTTTCGTAGTACCAATTTTGGCCCGGCCCTGGCGCAGCTCGCGTTGCTCATCCAGCAAGCGGTGGTAAGGCAAGACCAAATGGGCACAATCGCTAATGAGCAGATTCTTGCCGATCATGATGCCCAATTTGCGAAGGCTGTCGATCTCCGCGACAAGCGCGATGGGATCGACAACAACGCCATTGCCAATCACGCAAATTTTTGCGCGGCGAAGTATGCCCGAGGGAATAAGATGCAGGATGTATTTGGCGCCGCGATGAATGACCGTGTGTCCGGCATTATTGCCGCCTTGGCTGCGGACGACGATGTCGGCCTTGGCCGTGAGCACGTCGATGATCTTCCCTTTCCCTTCATCGCCCCATTGCGCGCCGATTAGGATCGTGTTCGCCATCGAAATTGGAATTGGAAATGGGCAAAAAATTTTCCCGAAGCATCCACCAGGACACACTCGGGACTGCCGACGAATAATATGTTGGCAGTGCCTGCCTGCAAGAGATTTCCAGTAGAGAGACGGCTGTGCTCGACTGGAAAAACGGTCCGTCGGCCATTCCTTTATGAAATCCAGATATTGGGCGCGAGTAGTCAGCGCCATGATTTGGGCATGAGGAGACGCCCTCTACAACGGGGAGAGAATAAAAGGATTGTCACGTCGCTGTTCTCTCAAATAGCCTTCTCAAATGCGAACACTTCTGCTGATTATTCTCATTCTTCTGGTGATCGGAGCTTTCCCTACCTGGCCTTACAGTACCGGCTGGGGTTACTATCCGAGCGGCGGGCTTGGCCTGATCTTAGTGATCGTGCTGATCCTTGTTCTGCTGGGCGTAATTTGATGTTGAAGCGTTCAAGCGTTCAGCAATAAAGGTCGACTCTGCGACGCTTCAACAAGCGTCACGGGTCTGAGCGAGCGAATCAAACAACTTGCGGACCAGTATTCATTTCTCTTCGCGCAATTGGGCATGCGCGCGAACAATTCCGTCGGTTGACGTTCGTTCCGAAGTTGGCGGAAAATTACAACTTCGCGTAAACGCCGAGCAAAGGACGGGGCGATGGCGTTTTCGAATAGAAGTCGCTGACAAAACCGTCCCTGGTCCGGATCTCGACGTGACCGGCGGCGCGGTTCGCGCCGTAGACGAGCACCGACCCAACTGGCGCGGCGAATGGATCGCTCATCGATAATTTTTTGAATCCGTAATTACTGACGAGATCCTGGGCGGCGTCTTTTGCGAGTTCGCTCTTGGGACGCGAATCGATAACGCCGGAAGCGAGCAATGCCTCTTTGACATAATGCCAGCACATCGAGCGCGAATGCGCATGGGCGCGTTCCTGCGCGATCGTCGCCGCCTGCATCAGCTTGCCATCGATGTGCCGATCGATCTTGGCAAACGGGTAAACGATCCGCTTGGGATAATACTGCGTGATCACGGGAGCTGATTCCTTTTTGCCCTCTGGGGTTTTGTAGCTGTAATGGGCAACCGTTCGTGTCCTTTTCGCTGTCTTTTCTTTCGTGGTCTCCTGATCGCGACTGGGAAGATGTAATTCTGAATGGGCCGATTGAGCAGAGATTGCATCGGGTTCACGCGTTGCGTTGTTCATCCGCTGGGACACCGTTGTTGGCTGCTTACGCAATGACCCCGAAAGCGTTTGGGGTTGAGGCGCGCTCGTTTGCACTCTGCGAACCTCTGCCGGCTTGGAAGCAGCTGGTTCCTGTTTTCCAGATTCGATCATCGTCGGGCGAACCGGGGCGACTGCTTCCGATTTGGTGGTCTGCGAAGTGGATGCCCGTGATGTGTTCCTCTGCTCAGCGCGAGTTTCCTTTTTTTGCTCAACGGCGAGCGCTCCCGCTTTTACAGTTGGTAAACTGGGCCGACTTGTTGTGCTCGCTTGCTCAACGCGACCTTGGTTTTTTTGTCGCTCGGCAGCGATTGCTCCCGCCATTCGCATCTCCTCGACCGTAAGGGTAATTGAAGCTGATTTCTTTTCGCGAACGGTCGCCGTCTCCGATTCTGATTTCGTTTCCTCAGAAACCGGCGCTACTCGTTCGGAAGAATTTGGTTTTGCTTCGCGAGCGACGACCACTTCTTGCGCGCAAATTTGTCCTGCAACAGCAAAGCCGCAGAGCAACGCGGTGAAAAGTTCTCTCAACATTAAAAGCGCCGTGATAAATGAATTCGACGCGATTGGCAAGCGCCAAATGCAAAACGCCCGGGAACTTAAACAGTTGAACGGGTGATCTGAATCACCGGCAACGGAAAGCGCAGCCTCAATTCGTCTTCAAGATAGATCTCGACGTGATGCATCCCATATTGTTGGAACTGCACACCGCCGAAATAATGAACGTTCGTCGCGTGCCCTTCCATCTCCTTCAGCACGAACTCCACTTCGGCCTGCGCGATCACCTGTTGCTCGTCAACGCCCACAATCCGCGATTTCTGCCGGAATTTTCCCGCCCCGCTGCACCAACGCGCCCAAATGCAGAGCCGCATATAATTGATCGGCAGCGCCGGCGCAGGAATGACATTGAGCACGCCCACGAGTGTTTGCATCCCATTGAATTCGCAGCGCACATCTTCACAAAGAACGGCACTCTGCAGATCGGGAAGAACAACGTCCGTTTCCATTTCCAATTGATCAGATCGTTCCGCGCACCAGCAGCATCAATATTCCGATCCCGAGCACGATTCGGTAGACAGCAAACGGCGCAAATCCCCGTGCCCGCACCCAATGCATAAACCAGGCGACCACTCCCAGAGCTACGAAAAAGGAAACTATAAATCCGATTGCAAGCACGATCCATTCATGGCCATTCATTCTCAGTGGCGCAAGATTCGCCTCGTGATGATACGGCATCACCGTCTTCACAAAATCATATCCGGTGGCCATCAGCATCGTCGGCATCGACAGAAAAAACGAAAATTCCAGAGCGGCCGGACGCGACATGCCTGCTACTTGCCCGGCGGCGATCGTGCACATCGACCGTGAAGTTCCCGGAAAGATTGCCGAAAGAATTTGTGCTGCGCCTATCCAAACCGCCTGCGGCAGGGTCATTTCCTCCATGTGCGCGACGCGCGGCCGCGTAAAAACGGCATCAACCACCCACATGATTATTCCACCGATAATGAGCGCCCAGGCCATAACCCAGAGATTTTCCAGGTTTTTGCCGATCTGTTTGGTTAAGGCCCACGCCGGAACCGCGGTAACGACAAATGCAATTAGCGTGAGACTCAATGGATGGGTCAAGATCGTGCGATCGCCACGTTCGCCTCTTGGAAATGTGCGGAGAAACTTCAGGATGCGTTCCCGAAAATAAACCGGGAGCGCCAGAATTGCGCCCAGCTGAATGACGATCGTGTACATCTTCCAGAAACCATCATGAAGATCGATTTTCAGCAGGGCTTCCGCGATCCGCAGATGCGCGGTTGAGCTAACCGGAAGAAATTCAGTGAGCCCTTCGACGATACCGAGAAAAACCGACAATAAGAAATCGTGCATTTGTTGGGACGCTAAGACATTGAAACCGATAACAGCTAGAGCGCCTCCGCACCGCGTTCGTCCGTTCGGATCCGGACCGCTTCTTCCACTTCCGCAACGAAGATCTTCCCATCGCCAATCTTTCCGGTCCTCGCGGCGGACAAGATTGCTTCAACGGCACGCTGTGCGCGATCGTCCGGAACCACCATCTCGAATTTCACTTTGGGCAGAAAATCGACCGTATACTCGGTGCCACGATAAATTTCGCTGTGACCTTTCTGCCGACCAAAGCCTTTCACCTCACTCAGAGTCATTCCTTCGACGCCCACTGCGATGAGCGCTTCTTTCACCGGCTCGGTTTTAAAGGGCTTGATGATCGCTTCGATTTTTTTCACTGCGCCAAACTAGAACCGGCACTCCAAATGGCAAGCCGGGCGACTGTAGCGAAAAGACCGCAGTATACATTCATCGCATATTTGTATCCTCACCTCCGCCCAAACAGCTGGAATGCCAATCTGTCGAGCCCTAAAACCGCGGATCGATCGCAGCGAGCTCCGCCTCAACCATCTCGTGCACAAGCTGCCGAAAACTTCCAGCCGGTTTCCAACTCAGTGTCTCACGAATCTTGTCGGCGCAACCGACCAGTCGTGCCGGCTCGGTCGGCCGATCAAACGAAGGGTCATGCTTTACATATTTCTCCCATGGAAGATCGACAACCGCGAAAGCCGCATCGACAAATTCGCGCACCGAATGTGTCTCTCCAGTCGCCACCACGTAATCATCGGCGGTTTCGTGTTGCAGCATTAACCACATTGCTTGGACGTAATCCTGGGCACGGCCCCAATCCCTTTGGCTCTCTAAGTTTCCGAGGACGAGCTCGTTATCGAGATTTCGCGCGATTCGCGCGGCCGCGCGCGCAATCTTGCGCGTGACAAAGTTCTCTCCGCGGCGCGGCGACTCGTGGTTGTAAAGAATGCCGTTACAAACATACAGTCCGTGCGATTCCCGATAAACTCGCGCCAACTGCGTAGCAAAGGCTTTGGCGCAACCATAAGGGCTCGTCGGCCGCAGTGGCGTGTTCTCGGTTTGTGGAATCTCGGATGCATTCCCGAAAATTTCCGAACTGGAGGCGTGATAAAATTTCACTGGCTGAGGTTGAGAGCGCGCGACTTCAAGCAATCGGAGCGTCGCCATTCCCGCTTCCTCGCATGTCGATTCCGGAATTTCGAAACTCAGACCAACGTGGCTTTGTCCGGCAAGATGATACAGCTCCATCGGGCGAACATCGCCGACAATGCGTCGCAATGTCGTACTGTCGGAGAGATCGCCGTAATGGAGAAATAACTGTTGATCGTAAATTTCTTCATTACGTCGGAGATGCTCGATGCGTGATCGCAACATATTGCTCGTGCGCCGCACGACTCCGTGCACCTTGTAACCCTTCGCCAGGAGCAGCTCACACAAGTAGGAGCCGTCCTGACCAGTGATTCCAGTAATCAATGCAATTTTGTCGGAATCTTTCACCTAACGTCGAGTCATGTTTTGCTGCGTCGTAATCAGGAGAGAAGTAAAATGAGCAAATCTGTTTTCCGCACCAAAGGCCAGTAGGTACATCTTCAGACTTTCCGGCCGAATTTCTTCTCCAGTTCGGCGAGCGAAATCTGAATCATGGTAGGCCGCCCGTGCGGGCAGCAGTAGGGCAGATCGCACTCGAGCAAATCCTGGATAAGTTTTTCGACTTCGAGATACCGCAACGGATCATTGGCCTTCACAGCGTGGCGACAAACCGTCTTGGCGATCATCTCTTCGCCCAATCGCATGGCCGAACTGTTGTTGGTCACGCTTTTGAGATCATCGATCACTTTGCGCATGAACTGCGTCGGATCTGAGACATTCAAAAAACTCGGCAGGCTGTCGATCTTGAACGAATTCGGACCGAAGCTCTCGATTCCGATTCCCATTTTTTGCAAGATCGACATGTTGCGCTCGATCCAGTCCGAATCGTGCGGTGGCAGATCGAAAGTCTGAGGAAGTAGCAGCTTCTGCGCTGGAACTCCCTGCTCTTCCATTCTTCGCTGTAAGTCTTCGAAGAGAATGCGTTCGTGCGCCGCATGCTGATCGACGAGGACGAGCCCATCGGCGTTTTCCATCAGCACATAAAGTTTGTTGAGGACACCGATGATCTGAAATTGCTGCGGAGCGGTGTGCTTGGAACGAACGGCTTGCCGGGTGCGGTCGGAGTCAGTGACCCCAGCTACAGACTCCTTGCGATTATCCGGGACGAGATGCGGTTGAGGAGCAAACTCGGCCGGCCTGTAGCCGGCCCGAATGCTCTCGGGGCTAACCGCGGCTGCAAGTTGTCGTTCGACCATCGTTGGTGCCTGAATTTTCGTCACGGACGGCGGTGACGCCGCAGGCGCGCGAAATTTTTCCTGCCATTCGGTCCGGCGCAGTTCCAGTGTTTGCCGAAGGCAGTGGACAATCGCTTCACGCATCCCAGTTAGATCCCGAAAACGGACTTCACGCTTTGTTGGGTGAACGTTTACATCGACGGCGGCCGGATCGAGATCGAGGAAAAGAAACGTAACTGGATACTGTCCTTTCATGAGGGCGGTGTGATAGCCTTCGCGAATGGCGGCACTTATAAGACCGCTTTCGATCGCACGGCCGTTCACAAAAATGAGTTGTTGCGCGCGGCTTTGTCGGCTCAGGCCCGCTTGCCCGATGAATCCGCTGATTTGAACTTTGGCGGAACCATTACCGTTTACCTGAATCAGGCGTTCCAATAATTCGGAACCGTACAAATCCCGGATTCGATCGCTAAGAGTTGCCGTCTCCGGGAGCTGAAAGACGAGCCGATCGTCTCGCAGCAAAGCAAAGGCAATCCGAGGATGCCCGATCGCCTGTAGATGAATCTGGTGCTCAATGTTACGGCTTTCGGTGTTTTCGGAACGAAGAAATTTTCGGCGCGCCGGCAGATTATAAAAAAGCGAGCGCACTTCCACTTGCGTTCCGGGCGCTTCACCGCCGTCGCGCACGATGTCAATCTTGCCACCATTTACGATAATTTCCGTTCCGGCGATGGCATTCAATTCACGCGTGGTTAATCGAAAGCGCGAAACACTGGCAATGCTCGGCAAAGCTTCCCCGCGGAATCCAAGCGTGCCGATCGTTTCCAAATCGGCGACCGAACGAATCTTGCTCGTGGCATGACGTTCGAGTGAAAGAAGCGCGTCATCGCGATCCATGCCAGAGCCGTCATCAATCACGCGCACGAGCGAAATTCCTCCACGACGAGTCATGATCTCGATCTTGCGGGCGCCAGCGTCGATGCTGTTCTCGATGAGTTCTTTCACTACGGAAGCAGGCCGCTCCACCACTTCGCCAGCCGCGACCTGGCTGGCGACGGTATCTGGCAGCAATCGAATCCGGCTCATTCGCTTGTGACTTTAGATTTCGGCTTACAAATTGCGAAGAAAAACGGAAGCTGGTGCGAGGACAGCTTTTGACTTGGTGCAGCCGCCGCCTTACTTTTGAAGGAATGATTAATGTCACGGACAGCGCGGTTCGACAGCTCCGAACTTTGCTTGAAGCACGTGCAGAAAATTCTCGCGAAGGCCTGCGCGTGCAAATCGCAAAGGGCGGCTGTTCGGGGCTTCATTACGAGATGGCGCTCGACAAAAAAAAGGAAGGCGACGCTGTAGTAGAACGCGACGGGATGCAATTTCTTATCGATGGTGAGAGCATCCCATATCTGCGCGGCGCTACTTTGGATTTTCGCGATGGTTTGACCGGCGTTGGTTTTCACATTGTGAATCCAAATGCAGCTCGAACCTGCGGATGCGGGTCGTCGTTTGAAACCGAGCACTCAGGTTGAAACCGGCGAATTTTCTTGTTGCCGTTTAAGTGAATCACAGGATTTCTCGCTACGAAGAGACCTACTCGCCGCCACGGCGACGGACTAATTATTTCGGGTGGACAGTCGCCATTCTTCTTTTGACCGGCTTCGCTTTCGCAGCATGGCTGGGCAGTTTTTATATTTTCGATCAGCCGGAACGCCCGGATAGCTATCGCATCTTACAAAAGCTGCACAAAATCGATCCGCCGAAGCGTTTCGAGTTGACTGCCGCGCCGGCCGGGGAATTCCTGAGCGCGAAACAACTCTACGATCGCTATGTCGGAATGGGCGCTGCCGAATTGGCCAAAGCGAATGCAGAATTGACGCGCAACTATATTCGAAATTATCAGCAAGTGCGCGGCCTGGTACCGTACGTCGTTGGCAGGTACACGATCGTGGAAGCGCGGGAGCTCGGGCCCGGCGATGTCTTTACCTCCGGGATGGTCGCCCTCACCAATGCGATCGATAGCGGTGAATTGCTCATGGAGCATGTCTATCCGGCGAACCCCGAGGTGCTGCCTTTGATGAAGCAAACGCTTAAGGTTGGTTTGGAAATCAAACTCGAGCGCACACATGATCTCTCTTCCGTGATTCATGCAGAGCGATTGGCTGACGGTCGCATCATGATTACAGCTGTCCCCTTGCTTTATGGAAGCTATACGGTCACACGCGGCCTCGGAACGTTCCGGCTTGAGCCACCGCTTACTCTCAATCTCATCGGAGGCTGGCCCTTATTTAAGGAGCGTGCGCGCGCCAAAGCCGAGGAACGATACGTCGATTACCGGCGAAAAACGACGGGACCCAAAGTCCCAATTGCTGTGGGGCCTACCGTTACGCCTCCACCGGCGGAGAATGAGCTGGTTCGAGTCGAACAAGCCAGACCGGTCGAAACTCCGGCCGCACCGGCGATTCCGCCTAAAAATGCAAAGCTAGCGAAGACAACGCCGGCGCCAAAGGGCAAATTGGCGAAGAAAGAGAAGATGAAATCTCCATCCCCAACCTCCACTCCTGCTCAGCCGGTCATCGCTCAAAAACCGGCCGCGCCAACTTCGACTCCGTTCGCCGTCGCATCGGCGCGCACACCACCACCAGCTCCCATTGCCACGCCAGCTCCAACTGTTGCACCTGCACCTAGCGTCGCGGTTGCTCAACCTCCACCTGCGGCAACCGCAACCCCAGTCCCGGTATTGCCCGCGCAGCCTGTTCCCGCTGATGCTTCCGGAGTGGCTCTGGCTTCAAACGCCGGCGGGGGCAGTTGGAAAACATTTCCACCAGGAAAAATGCCACTTGGTCGGCTGGTCGAAACAAGCGATCTACGAGATGTCGCTGAGCACGGACTTGCCGGTGAACGTGTTTATCTAAGAGGGCAATTCCTCGTGAATTTTTCCGATGCCAATCGCGCCGTGCTCCGGCCGCGCACCAAATTAACGGACAAAGTGCTGCATTTGGGGGCGGGCTCGTCCACGCGTATCATTGTTGAATTTCCATCCGGCTACAACCCGCCACAACAGGGCGCGACTGTGAGTCGAGATGAGTTGCGACCCTACGAAATTACCGAGGTGCGCAAACAGGAAGACGGGCAGCTCAACGTCTTTGTGCGGGAGATCATGCAGCCGAATTAATCGGCACGCGATCGCAAAATCAATTTCCCGTCGCGGATTTCGATCGCGTTGATGTCGGAGCTATTCCGGAATTCCGCAAGATAATCGCCCAGCCGCTTCGAATGATATTTCCAAGTCAAA
>QHMQ01000047.1 GCA_003217835.1 Verrucomicrobiota bacterium | reverse complement strand
ATTAAAACATAAACGGGGACACGCCCGCCGCTATAGCGCAATACCTGAGGAACACCCAGAACAATGCTTTATATGGTCGTCGAGCGTTTCAAACAGGGCGCGGCGCCGGAAATCTATCGGCGGTTCCATGAAAAAGGCCGAATGATGCCTGGTGGCCTCGATTACGTTTCGAGTTGGATCGATCTCAATTTCAAAATCTGCTGGCAATTGATGCAGACGGAAGATTTCGCATTGTTCGATCGGTGGATCGATAACTGGCGGGACTTAATGGATTTCGAGATCGTGCCGGTGCGAACCTCGGCCGAGGCGATGGAGCTAATGTCGGGGAAACCCGAATAAAGTAGCGCCGGCCGCGGTGTGGAGCAGATTAAGACGTGCACCAGATTGCCACGTGCGCTGTAGATTGGCATGCGGTTCGCGAGGATTTCCCAATTCTGCGCGAGCAGGCGCACGGCCATCCTTTGATCTATTTTGATAACGCCGCAACCTCCCAGAAGCCGCGCGCTGTGGTCGACGCGCTTCGGCATTATTACGAGCACGAAAACGCCAATGTGCATCGTGGTCTGCATGAGCTGAGCTCGCGCGCGACGGAAGCTTACGAACAAGCACGGCAGCGCGTCGCGATCTACCTGGGCGCCGCGAACGCAAAGGAAATCGTGTTCACGCGCGGAACCACCGAGAGCATAAATCTTGTGGCCCAGGCATGGGGCGGAAAATTCGTTGGAGCGGGAGACGTGATTCTCCTGACAGAAATGGAGCACCACAGCAATCTGGTGCCGTGGCAGTTGCTGGCCGAGCGAACGGGTGCTCGGCTGCGGTTCGTGCCCGTGCTCGATGATGGCACGCTCGACCTCGAACAGCTACCTTCATTGCTGACGAATGAAGTGAAGATTTTCGCGTTCACCCACATCTCGAACTCGCTCGGAACAATCAATCCAGTGTCGGAGTTGTGTGAGAAAGCGCACGCAGTCGGCGCGCTCACGCTGGTGGATGCCGCACAGAGCGCGGGACATTTGCCAATTGATGTCCAGGAATTGGGATGCGATTTTCTAGCCTTCTCCGGACACAAAATGTGCGGGCCGACCGGCATCGGGGGGCTTTACGGACGTGCCGAAGTCCTCGACTCGACACCGCCATGGCACGGCGGCGGCGAAATGATTGTCACCGTAACTTTAGAAAAGAGCGCGTTCAAAAAAGCGCCGCACCGATTTGAGGCCGGCACGCCGAATATCGCCGGTGCGATCGGGCTGGCGGCAGCGATTGACTACATCGAGCAGATCGGACGCCCAGCAATTTTTGAACACGACACGCATCTCGCTCGCTATGCCGCCCAGCATCTCGCCGAATTGCCCGGAATGCACATTTTCGGGCCAACGAAACAACGCGGCGCTCTGGTTGGTTTCGTGATGGACGCGGCGCATCCGCACGATCTCACAACCTTCGCAGATCAGTACGGATTGGCTTTGCGCGGCGGCCACCACTGCAATCAGCCGTTGATGCGCAGGTTTGGCGTACCCGGGACCACTCGCGCGAGCTTTTACTTTTATAACACGACAGAAGAAATCGATCGAATGATTGAAATTCTCCGTGACGCTGTTCGCTTCTTTTCATGATTTCGGAACTCGATGAGCTTTACCAGGAGGTCATTCTCGATCATTCGCGTCGTCCGCGAAATTTTGGAGATTTGCCCGAGGCTGCCGTGCGCGTGCATGGCGACAACCCGGCATGCGGCGATGAAATTCACCTCGGTGTAAAATTCGATGCCGGGGGAGGTCTGCAGGATATCAAGTTCACCGGACACGGCTGCGCGATCAGCCAGGCTTCGGCATCGTTGATGACGATGAAACTAAGGGGCAAGAGTCGCGTGGAAGTGATGGAAATGCTCCGGGCGTTTCACAACCTCGTAACAGACGAAACCAGCGAAGCGCCTAAAACATTGGGCGATCTCCGGGTGATGAAGGGCGTGCGAAAATTCCCGCAGCGAGTCAAGTGCGCGATGCTTGCCTGGCGTGCGGTCGAGCAGGCACTGGAACAGGGCGCTGGCGAAGCCACTGTTTCAACCGAACCGGCGTAATCGCGCGACGCAAAGAAATCATTCGGCACGATGCAGCGCGATGCTGGCTCCGACCCAAGTCTTGTCGATGTTAAAATCCACGCCCATCATTTTGCCATGGCTCATGCGGACGAGATTGTTCACCAAGACCGGCTCGCGATCGTTCTCGGGCCAGACGAACATCATCCGGATTTCGGCTTTTGATTTCGTGCCATCAACGGTCGGAACGAACTCGGCGTAGTTGACTTTCTTTTGCAGAATCCATTCGCGCGGATTTTCCAGCGCGCTCAATTTTTCACGGGTCGGTTCCAGATCCACACCAAGACCTGCGAAGGAATAGAGCGGTTTCAAAACGTAATTGTCGATCTTCTTCTTAGCCGGGAATTCATTGGCGAAAAAAGCCTGGGACGTGTGCTCGGTTTTCAAAAACGGCAGCGAATGTTTGCTGATCCGAAAATACCAGTCCGGATGGCCGACCCATCTCACATCCAGATCGTCCTGAAACCTGAACGGAAGATCGAGATCCGGGCGTCGCATTAGCTCGTCAAAGATTACGCGATTATAAATTCGTTCGATTCGCACCTCCCGTTTGTCACGCTCATAAAATAATTGTTGGCCGCGCTTTTTGATCTTCGTCAGGCAAACAGATCGGATGCCAAGCAATGTTTCTGTCGCGGCGAAATCGACTCGGGTTTTCTGCTTTTCTGGCTCGATCTCCAGGAGGATCACATTTTCAGGATCTGCATTGTTGACGATGGTCCGGCGCAGTAACTCGATGTACGCTTCATCTTTGATTCCGCCGAATGATGAAGTCCATTTGCGTGGAATCGCCGGATACGCTTTGCGCATGCAGTGCAAAAGCAGCAACTGGAATCCGAATAAACTTGGGAACGCTTGCAGCTCAATCAGTCGCGGGACGAGCCGACCCCCCTCCGCGCAAATTCCGAAATCGACGACGAGAAAATTTGGATGCGCCGATTCATTCGGCACCTCCAAGCCTTTCGGGATCGCATTCCGCGAATTCGCGGCGAACTCTGGCGTGCGGGTAAGATCGACGATCTCATGTGCGGCTCGAACAACTTCATCGGTGAATTCGTTCGTTATGAAAATCGGCGTCTCTGAAATGCGGAAATCAGCCGGCCATTTCTCTGTCTCATTCACACAACGCAACAGCACCGTGTATTTCTCCGGTGTGAAATCGGCGTTGAAGCGCGAACGCAGTTCCGGATCCATTTCACGCAGGGATGGCTCGCCGATCCGCCCGACCTAATTCTCTTTCACCTTCACACTAAGAACTTTCCGCTCCGCATCACCTGTTCGCCGTCGAACCAGATGTCGAAGTCGCGGCCGACGCAGTCGATATGTGTTTTCGAAACCCAGTCAGCGCCGGTGTGCTCCGCGTACGGGTGACCGAAGGCGATGTGGACGCCGGGAATTTTTTCATCCTGCAAAATGTTGCCGATGACGTGCGTGCAGGCGATGTTGGTTCCGATCGCAAATTCACCCACACGACTGCTGTTTTCATCCATGCTGGTGTAAGCACGAAAATCTTCGAGCAGCTCTTTGTGATCACAGGCAAGATCGACAATGCGGTTATTCTTCACCTCAATCGCGAGGGGGGTGTCATGCAAATCGCCGTATTTGTTGCAAAGATAATCGCCGACCACACCGTCGACGACGAATCTCCCGTCGGTGTTTGCCGGCGCGGTGAAAATTTCACCGCCCGGAAGATTCCCCCATTTTTCCGGCGTGATGATCCCGCTCGTCTTCAACCATTTTAGTTTCGGCGAAAATTCGGCTCCAAAATCGGTGCCGTGCGTCGTTCGGCAGATTATCCGTTCGGCGTGCCGCGCGCGTTCGATCAAGCGCTGGCTGAGCGCATCAATCGCGCGAAAATCGGCGCGCATTCCTTCCATCATGATCTGCCGCGTGATGTTGACCATGTGGCCGTGACGGATGTGTTTTTTATTCACGACATCGCTCATCTGCATGCGCGCGCTGAGTTCGCCAGGCTGAGTTTGCGCGCAAAAGATCGACACTTGCGATTGCGCCAGATCGTCGAGAATGACTTTCGGCATCGCGGCCAGCGGGCGCGCAGCATAATCTTCTAAAACGAAGACCGCGTGTTCCGAACCGATTGCTTCGACTTCAGCTCGCAATGCGGCTGCGATGTCGCAGGTTGCTTCGTCCGTAATGATCGTGACCCGCTCTTCCGACATTAGCTGAAGGCAAACGCTTACAGCATTGTGCGCACCCGGGATTAAATCGAAGTCGATGTCGATGTTGGCTGCGGCGAGGCGATCAGGCATTTGGAAGTGCTCAGATTTACGCGGAAATTAGACGACGGCAAACGCGCGGCCGCTAGGCTACTTTTGCGCTGGCAAGATTCAATCCTTCATAGGTTTCCGAGACAATTTGATCGACCACGGCTTTCATGTCGTGGGTACGCTCGAACGCGGCGAGTTGTCGATCGGCACCAGTGCCTTCACGCATGATCCGTTCGACGTGCGCCATTTCATTGTTGCTGCCAAGCTCTTCAACTTCGGTCGAGACGAATTCGAGCAGTTCATTGAGCAAGCTGCGTGTTTCGACTTCGGCTTCACGGCCGAAATCGATCAGCTTCCCATCGATGCCGTATCGCGATGCCCGCCACCGGTTCTCGTCTAGCAGACGGCGACGATAAACGCGGAAGGTAATGTTTTGACTGAGCAACTTATACAGTTTCGCGATCACTGCCTGAATCAAGGCGGCGATTGCCAGTGTGTCGTCGACGCGCGATTGCGCATCGCACACCCGGACCTCCAGCGTATCGAAGAACGGATGCAACCGAATGTCCCACCAGATTTTCTTCGCGTTATCGACGCAGCCAGTCTTAACCAGCAGTTTGCAGTAGTCTTCGTACTCGGAAAGGCTTTCGAACGCGTCCGGAATCCCGGTACGCGGGAAGCGCTCGAACACCTTTAGCCGATAACCTTTTAATCCCGTATCCTGGCCAACCCAGAATGGCGAGTTCACCGACAGCGCGTAAATGTGGGGCAGAAAATAGCGAGCCTGGTTCATGACGTGGATAGCCATTTCGCGATCAGTAATTCCGACATGCACGTGCAATCCGAAGATGAGATTGGCACGCGCGAGCTGCTGCATGTCCTTGACGATCTCCTGATATCGCTCGCCCTGAGTAATGAGTTGATCGCGCCAGTGCGAAAACGGATGCGTGCCGACCGAAGCAATCTTTAGTCCGCTGCGGCCCGCGAGTTCCGCGAGTTTGCTGCGCAATTCGATAACGTGGGCACGCGCATCGACAACCGACTGGCAAATTTCGGTGCCGAGCTCAACGACAGACTGGTGCATCTCTGGTTTGATTTGCTCCTTGAGCGTAACCTTTCCGCCCTCAAGGATCTCCTGGATGTGCGACCGAAGTTCGCGTGTCTCTGGATCGATGATCGCGAATTCCTCTTCGATGCCGAGAGTAAACGTGTGGTTCTTCGCGCTCATGACGGGGCGCAAATGTCCGCCAAAAACGATGCGCTGTCATGGTGGATCAGGCCGCACCGTCGGGGATGTTAATTATTACGGCTTCGCGGCGATTTTTAACATCGAGCAAGGGACTGCTCGATCTACCTCCCGCAATTGTCGTTCCTATGCGAACTCGCTCAATTCGCGTTTGTCTACGGCGGCCCGCATGAATTTGCCCCAGCTTAAATTGTCGCAACCGGCTTTGTGTTCTCGCGCTTTGCGGATTGCCATTTCGGAAACGGCCTCGACGACCCATTCGAAATTTGCCTGACCGACGTTGGCTGCTTCCGCGTCCGGTGCGGGATTGCAGAAGTCAATCGCGACCGGCACACCATCCCGAATGGCGAACTCAACCGTATTTAAGTCGTAGCCAAGATACTGGTTCAGCGTAAGCACGCCTCGCTCGACTTTTTGCAAGATTTCCTTGGGCGCCTGCCATTCAGTTTGGTAACGCAAATGATAAGGATGCCGCGGCTCGTATGGCATAATGCGGACATGCCGTTGATCGATCGAGTAGCAGCGGAAGTACATGTCGAATTTCACTTCCTCCTGCAACATCATCACGAGCTGGCCAGTCTCATTGTAAGCTCGGAAAAATTCCTCAGAATTGTGCAAACGATAGACGTTCTTCCAGCCGCCACCTGCGAAGGGCTTGAAGAATGCCGGCCAACCGACGTAGCTGAAAATTTCCTCCCAGTTCATTGGATAGGCGAGGTTGCGAAATGATTTGTCATTTGTGTCCGCCGGCGGCTGATTCGAGGGCAGCAATACGGTGCGCGGAACCCCGACCCCGATCTTGGTCGCAAGCGCGTTGTTGAAAAATTTCTCGTCAGCGCTCCACCAGAACGGATTGTTCACTACCGCGGTGCCGGTGAGCACCGCGTTCTTGAGCCAGGCGCGATAAAACGGCACGTCCTGCGAGATGCGATCGATCACCACGTCGTAACCGCACGGCTCGCCTTGGACGACCTTGTCGATCTTGACGAATTCCGCGACGATATCTTTGCCGCCAGTTTTCTGATTCACCCGCTCAACAAACGCCGGCGGAAAACTGTGTTCCTGACCAAAAAGGATTCCAATTTTTTTCATAGCGATGGGTCCGTCAAAGCTCACATGAGCGACAGATAATATGGCAGCATCTCGCGCCAATAACTCCATTCGTGGCCGCACCATTTCCGATCGTCGAGGAAATGGCGGATCCCTTTTGAATTCAGAACCTCGGAGAGGCGTAAGCTTTCGTGGCGCGTGTTGTCCCATTCCCCCGTGCCGATGATGATGCCCATGTGATTGTATTTCCAAGGATCGGTCGTGTTTGGCAGATATTCGCACGGACTGTTGAAGTAAATATTATCATCGTGATAACCATCGAAGAACGAGCTGATATCAAACGAACCGCTCAGGCTGATGAGATGACTCACGAAATCGGGGTGGCGAAAAGCGATGTTTGCGGCGTGGTAAGCCCCAAGGCTGGCGCCGCATACCGCGACGCGAGGAGACGAGCATTCGCGCCGCGCGAGATCGAACACATCGCGGACGATCACATTTTCGTAGGCGTTGTGCGTCCGCATCCGGTCCGAGGGATGAATCGATTTGTTGTAGAAACTCTCAAGGTCGATAGCATCCGGGCAATAAACTGTAACTCGACCGGCGTCGATGTAGCTAGCAACGGAACCGACTAGGCCAAAATCTTTGTTCTGGTAATAACTGCCGAACGAAGTCGGAAAGAGAATCAGCGGCAGTCTGCCGCCGTCGCCGAACGCAAGCATTTCGAACTCGCGGCTTAAATACGGTGTCCACCATTTGATGTAGCGTTCGTTCATGAGAAAATCGACAATAGCGAGACCGAGTGATTAAGGTCAATCGCGCCCACCTAAGATCGACTCCGGGCCAGATCGACGCATTGGACAATCTCGACATTCTAAACGATGCATCTCGCCTTGCATGCCCAAACACACGCTCACTGGAAACATCAAGCGACATCGCGAATTTCCGTCAGACATTCTTGGCAATCGGCGCGACGTCCTGGTTTACCTGCCGCCGGGGTATCGACGATTCTCGAGCCAGCGTTATCCGGTGTTGTATCTGCACGACGGGCAGAACATTTTTGATGCCGCCACCTCTTTCGCGGGCGTGGAGTGGGGCGTCGATGAAACAGCCGAGCGCCTGATTCGCAAAAGGCTGCTCGATCCGCTCATTATCGTGGCGATCGCGAACATGGGCGAGGACCGGATTCACGAATACTCGCCGACGCGCGGCGTGATCGACGGCAAGGCAAAGCGAAGAAAGCGCAGCCGCGGCCTAGCGCGCCAGTACGGGCAATTTTTGATCGAGGAACTTAAGCCTTACATCGACAGGAAATATCGAACGAAACGCGAGACTCAATTTACGGGCTTGGGCGGCTCCTCTCTCGGTGGTCTCGTGACCCTCGCAATCGGAATTTTGTTTCCGCAGACTTTTACGCGCCTGATGGTAATGTCGCCATCGATTTGGTGGGACGATTTCGCCATTTATCGACTCGTCGATTCAATTGAAGAAAAGCCAACGCTGAAAATCTGGCTGGACACGGGAACAAGGGAACCTGGCTGGGAACAAGCGCGCGTGTTGCGCGATCGGCTTGCCAAAAAAGGCTGGAAACTTCGTGACGATCTTCAATACATGGAAGTCGAAGGCGCCGATCACACTGAAGCTGCGTGGGGCGGGCGTGTCAGTCCCGCGCTGCGGTTCTTGTTTCCCCCGTAACCGAGGACATTGTTCTCGATCCAACCGCCTCTATCTTCCGACGGGCGGAACCGGTGGCGGATTGGGCGGCAAAGGTTCCGGAGGAGGCACCGGCTGCGGTGCAGGCGGCACGGGCGCTGGTGTTGGCTTATTTGGCATTGGCGTTCTCCATTCAATGAATCGTTTTCACTGCAACGGCTTGCCGTAAATTTGATAAACGCGAACGAAGCCACCGATGAAATCCCAATCTTTTTGATATGCGAAAGCACCGTCGCGGGAGGACCAGGTGAGCTCACGCGGCGATTCCGGATGATTGGGGTCGTAAACGAGATAACGTTCGATTCCATCATTCTGAGAGGCAGGTTTTCGTTTGTAGACCAGGACCGCGTGATTGATGCTGAGACGAGGATAAGTTGTGAGAAAACCGACGAATAACTCGCCGCGCGCCAAGGCTGCATTGAGGTTAGCGTGGGTCTTCCTGTCGTAACTAGAGCCGTGCCGGAAAAGCATCCGCGCATTGCCAACCCGGAAATAAGTCGGCCAGCCAAGGCCGATATTTGCCCGCAAAACTTCGCGGCGCGCCTCGCTCATCGCGCGCAAGTTGGCGTAGCCCGGGAAAACGACGCGCTGATCCGGCGGCAACGGCTTTCCCCAAGCCGCTCGACGGGTGACATTTCGAATGCGAGCGGCCAACGCACTGTCGTCCAACGGAGCGACATGCGGATCGAAACGAGCGAACTTCTGAAACTGCATCGTCGTACGGCACAGGACAAAACAGCGGCGAGTGTACCTTTTCGGCTCTCCTTTCTCTCTTTGCCGCAAATAGGGATGGCCTTCGCGATACCCAAAGACAGTTGAGTTGGCGAAGCTAACAGTATCGCGGTCAAAACGAAAATCCGATGCCGCCGCGCTGCTCGGTAGAAGCACGAGAGCGACGAAAACGCCGAGCTGCCAAAAACCTGCCGATGTACGCCAATTGCTGGGAATCACATCAAGAACGCGCCGAAGCGGACGCGGGTTTGGCTTCGGCGAAACTGCCGAGTCGCCGAAATTTTTCATACCGTTTGGTTAACAATTCCTCAATTGGAATGTCACAGATGCGCTGCAGGCTGCGGCGGAGAGCGTTGCCCATATTTGTCACGACCGAATCATAGTCCCGATGCGCGCCGCCTTCTGGTTCGTGGACAACTTCGTCGACCACTTCAAGCTTCAACAAATCCTGCGCAGTTAATTTGAGCGCGTCGGCTGCCTCGGCAGCGTGACGGCGATCCCTCCACAAAATGGCGGAGCACGCTTCCGGACTGATCACCGAGTAGTAAGCGTTCTCGAGAATCAATACGCGATCTGCCACTCCAATTCCAAGCGCGCCGCCCGATCCACCCTCGCCGACAACAGCGGCGATGATGGGCACGCGCAGCCTCATCATTTCGCGAAGGTTTACTGCGATTGCTTCCGAGATGTGACGTTCCTCCGATCCAATCCCCGGAAACGCACCTGGCGTATCGATCAATGAAATCACTGGCATGCCAAATTTTTCACCCAGCCGCATCAAGCGCAGTGCTTTCCGATAACCTTCCGGATGGGCGCACCCAAAATTGCGCATCACGTTTTCTTTCGTGTTGCGCCCTTTTTGATGAGTGATAACCACGCAGCGCTGCGTCCCAAGCATGGCAAGACCGCTCGGCATGGCCTTGTCATCGGCAAAACGACGATCACCGTGCAGTTCAGTCCAGTTTGTAAAACACCGTTCGATGTAATCGAGGGCGAATGGCCTCTGCACATGCCGCGCGATTTGGACACGCTGCCAGGCAGTCAGGTTGCCGTAAATTTCGCGGCGGGTTTGGCGGAGTTTTGCCTCAATTGCCCCGACCGCGGAATCAAGATCGACATCATGTTCGTCGGAATGAGCCTTCAAATCCTGCAAACGCCGTTGCAGTTCAAAGATCGGTTTTTCGAAATCGAGCGGTTGCAATTCCATAGAATGACGAAGCGTTAAGACCTTGAAGCGTCAAGCGCGTGTTGGATTTTGTAAGGTTGCATCCATCAATCTGATCAATCCGTAATGCTGACAGGCGTGTGGCTGTTTACAAGGCTGCTTAGCTCCTCGACATCGGACGCGGCCAGGCCGAGGCCCACTGGAGGCGGCGGCTGAGTAAGATTGGGATGCGCCGAATCGGCGGTGGAATACAGCGTATAAGCGGCCGAGCCGAGCCGGATCCACCGCGTGCTACTCATGTAATCCTTGCTCCCAAAACCAACGCGCTTCCCGTCTTTCCAAGCCATTATTTCAGAGACTTTCGTGGTAATTTTCGAAGGCTGTTTGGGCGACAACTTCTCTTCAAGTATGTGATACTGCTTAAAAAAAGCGCCGTGATTAAGAAGCACGACCAGCTTCGCCTTTCGTTGAATAAAAACAGAAAAATCCGGGTGCGACACGAGAAGATGTTCGCCAATGTGCAGCATCGTGCCGCTCAGATTATTCATCCGCATAATAAGCTCGGGCGTCGTTTTCAGTTTCCTCCCAATCTTTGCTAGCACGTCTCCAGACTGCACAACATATTCGGTTTTCTCCGGCGAAGGATAGCGCGAAAGGTAGATGTCGATGTTGACTTCACCGAGTAAGTCTTTGGCTTCTTCGACGTGTAGCCCGGTCGGATATTTTTGAATAAAGGCGATGAGCGCGTCGCGAGCTTCGGTTAGTTTCCCGTCCTGTCGCAGTTTCGCCGCTGCCTGAAGCTCGGGAAGGCTGATGTCCGGCGTAGGTGCAACCGCAACTTCCCCACGTTGTTCCTTTTTCACTGCGATTTCTTCTTTGACGAAGAAGTTGTAACCAAACCAGGCGGCACCGCCGAAAATGATCAGGGCCAGCAGAAAAGCAAAGAGCCACTTCATGGACGACAGAGCGCGATTGTGGATCCGAGCGGAGTCCAAGCGTTGTTCGGGGCGAAGCAAAGCCGATGCGAACGGGAAGCTCTCATGGTTTGAGGCAATCGAAGGAATCGAAGGTCGATCACAAGAAGAATCGTGCGCGAGGAATCAATCGCGCCGGTCGAGCAGAGCGGTTATTCTACGAACTCTCTTTGCCCGACTCGAGTCCAGGAAAGAAACGATGCCAGAGGCGCCCCAGCGTACGCTCTTCTTCGTTGCTCCAGGTAAAGTGGCAATCCAGACAATAAAATTCCTTCGGAATAATTTTCAGCGCGCAAAGAACGCCGACGAGCGCGGGGGTAATGAATTTGCGGGTCATCTGCGGATACTCGATGTTTGAGGAGCCGCATTGCGGGCAGCGAATCACGGCAGCAGAGATATCCGGATCAGTCGCTTCCCAATCAACCATCAGGCTTTGTGCCCTCTCGAAATCGTTATCCTCCACCATCACCTTAGCATTCGCTTGCGGCCGCGACATGAACCCGACTTGCTGCAGAGGAGCTTCATTGTGAACATCGGCCTTCAGTCCAGCGTCGTGGAAGCGACGTTTAAGCTGCCTCGCTTTTGCCGACTCGTTAAACGTCGCGATCGTCACCATAGATTTCTTTGTCTGCGCGACAGCGCGTCCTCTGATCAAACATCAACTAATGGCCGAACGCAAGATTTGGCGGAGGAAACCATTTGTAGAGCATGAGATAAACCAGCACACCTGTGATTGAGACATAGAGCCAGATTGGCATCGTCCAGCGCGCGATCACCAAGGGCAAGGTCACGAATGCGAGTAAGATGTGCGAAATCAACATCGCGAAATAGATTGGACGTACGATCCCCTGCGCTGCGAACGCGGTCGATTTCTCACCTACATGCGCATGGTAAACGATGTAACCGGCCAGAAAAAATGTGGACGAAATCACCGCTGTGATCATGCAAGCCATGTGGCGGCGCCACGCACCGTGCCGGATCAGATACCAACCCATCGAGATGAAGACGGTGCTGACAAGATTGAGCGACGCGTTGACCGCCGGCAGATCGGAAACATTCATGATTTTTTTGTCATGTTGAGCGAAGTCGAAACATCTTTCACTATACTTGATGCCACGGATTCTCGAACCGCCGAAGAACGTTGCAGCGACGCAGGATCGACAACCCACTTTGGTGCACCACATCGCCGTAAATGTGGCGCGTCTGGTGATGTTCGTTGCAATTGCAGTCTCTTTTAGCGGCGGTTGGTACCTCGCGAAAAGAGGCTTCGGCCGGCAATGGCGTTACCGCGTGGTCGAGGAATTGCACAAACGCGGTGTCGAAGCTTCCATCGGACGGTTGACGTTGGATCCGTTACGCGGTCTGGTCGCGAAGAATGTGCGAATCTTCGATTACAAAAATCGCGAGAAGACGCTTGCCCGTATCAGCGAAGTCTCGTTGGATATTAATTACGCGGCGCTCATCCATCATCAGCCATTTCTGAACGCACTTGACATTCGTAACGCGCAAATCGCCCTGCCTCTGAAAAATGCCGAGGGAGGGATCAATGGTGCGCAGCTCAACGATTTGCGCGCGCACGTCTATTTTCCGCCTGAGCAAATTTACGTCAGTCAGGCGGAAGGAGTTTTTTGCGGAGTGCGGATTTCCGCGACTGGTCAGTTAATCAAGCGAGCGAATTACCAGCCATCACCGCCGATTTCAGAAGAAGAGTGGCGAAAGCGACTAGCAATTTTGGAACGCATCGTGAAGGAACTGCAAAAGTTCAACTTCCCGGGCGCGCCTCCCTCATTGCAGGTAAAATTTAGCGGAGACGTCGCAGAAATCGAGAATGCGCGAGTCGAGGCGACGCTGAGCGCGGATCGGTTGCAACGAGGCAATTACGAAATGAGAGGCTTGTCTGCCACCGCCGAATGGAGCGACCAACATTTGAATATCACGCGCTGCGAATGGAATGATGGCCGGGGCAGTTTTGCCGGGCGCGCCGATTGGAGCCGGCAAGGCAACCGCGCTAATTTTCAAGTGCGCAGCAGCCTGGATCTGAAAATTTTTCTCGATGCCTTCGGTCTTGGCGGGCCACTCGCAGACATAACGTTCTACTCGCCACCTTTGGTCGAGATCTCTGGTTCAGCAAATTTAGGGCAGGATCCTCTTCGACCAGAGATCATCGGCCACGCCAATGTTGCAAGTTTTGCCTACAAGACGCTGCCATTCTCCGATTTGGCCGCCGATTTTTCCTGGGATGGCGAGCGCGCGTTGCTCCGCGATGTGCGCCTTGGGCATCAAACCGGCCGGCTTATGGCCGATCTCTTCGACGGCCCAAACGATTTTCGTTTGAATATCGATAGTACAATCAGTCCCGGCGCAATGCGAGCGCTTGTCCCTCCCGATTTGGAGGAATTTCTCGGGGAATGGGAATGGCAGCGCTCGCCCACAATCCACCTCGCAATTCGGGGCCAGGATCACAACCCGGAGAATTGGCGAGGCGATGGAACCATCACGTTGGACCGAACGCGACTTCGCGGTGCCAGCATGAACGGGGGAAGCACGAAGATTCATTTCGCCGACGGCGCCATCTCTTGCCAGGATTTTCATGTGGTACGCGACGAAGGGACCGGCGCCGGCAATTTCACCTACGATTTTAAAAAACACGAGGTGCGCGTCTCAAATATCAAAAGCTCTTTGTATCCAGCCGAGGCGATTTTTTGGATCGACCCGAAGATTTGGAAAACCGTTGTGCCTTACAAATTTCGCCACCCGCCGACCGTGACCGCCAATGGCGTATACCAATTTCGCGGCGGCAAGAACACGCATCTCGAGATTACGGTCGACGACACGAACGGGGTGGACTACGATTTCCTTGGGAAAACCTTGCCTTTCGATCGCGTCTCCGCACGATTGCTGTTCACCAATGATCGATTGCAAATTGTCGATCTTCGTGGTGCTCTTCTTTCCGGCACGGTGCGCGGAAATGCCGACATTTCGCTGGCCCGCAATGATCCGCGTTTTCGAGCAAGTGTTTCCGTAGACGCTATCGATTTTCCGCATCTGACCGATTTGTACTACAACTACAAAACGACGCACGGGCAGTTGAGCGGCACGTATGATTTTACCGGCTTAGGGAGCGATGCACGCACAATGCGTGGCCGCGGAAAAGTGGACGTGACCAATGGCAACGTTTTCGCGATTCCCATTTTCGGGCCACTTTCAGGAATTCTAAACCTTATCGTTCCTGGCAGTGGGTACAGCATCGCGCACAAGGCGAGCGCGAGCTTTAAGATCGGTGAGGGAATCATTCATACCGACGATTTCGACGCCGCTGGCACCTTCTTCAGCATGCTCGGCCATGGCGATATCCATTTCCTGGACGACAAGCTCGATTTCAATTTGCGGCTGAACATGAAGGGGCCAGGCGTGTTGCTCGCGCCGGTATATAAGCTTTTCGAATACACCGGCGAAGGGAGCTTGAAGAAACCCGATTGGCACCCAAAACGGTTCTAACGATTTCGGATTGTCATTGTGAAAAAGCAGAGGGCGCGAAGGCGCTCTAACCAGTCACCTTTGCTGCTGGGCGCCCACATGTCGATCGGCGGTGGCGTGCACATGGCGATCGAGCGCGGCTGCTCTATCAGGTGCACCGCGATCCAGATGTTTGTGAAGAACAACATGCAATGGTTCGCACGCCCGCTTATGCCCGACGAAATCCGCGCTTTTCTTGAGCATCGACAACGCGGGAATTTGTTGTCGATCTTCGCGCATGCGAATTATCTCATTAACCTGGCAGCGACCAATCCGCAGTTTCACGCAAATTCAATCCGCGCTTTGTCCGAGGAACTCACCCGCGGCGATCAACTCGAATTGCCATTTCTGGTTCTACATCCGGGAGCGCATCTCGGTGCCGGCGAAGAAGCTGGATTGAAAAAGATCATCGCTTCCATAAACGCGGTCTTCCGCAAAGTTCCAAAGGTAAACATACGCATCGCGCTTGAAACGACGGCCGGCCAAGGCTCATGCCTTGGAAACAAATTCGAACATCTCGCTTACATCATCGGCCGCGTCCGCGAGCCGGAGCGATTGCGTGTTTGTCTCGACACCGCGCATGTCTTCGCAGCGGGTTACGATATCGGCAGCGAATCAGCCGTGCGAAAGATGTTCGCACAATTTCATCGAACAATCGGTCTCGACCGTCTCGCAGCGATTCATGTCAACGATTCGAAAACCGCACGCGACTCACGTGTGGATCGACATGAGCACATCGGCAAAGGCAAAATCGGGCTCGACGCTTTCCGCTTTATCATGTGTGAGCAGCGTCTTAATAAAATCCCGAAAGTTCTCGAAACGCCCAAAGGTAAAGAATTGCGGGAAGACGTTGTGAACTTAAACACGCTCCGCGCGTTAATCGGAGGTTAGGCATCCTGCCTGACTCGCCGGACAGGCTTCCAGCCTGTTAATCAAATTACAACAGTTTCTATTTCCGGCTTAATTGATCAGGCGGATCGTAAACGGATAGCGATAGAGCTTTCCTTCACTCGCTTTGACCGACGCGATGATGACAAATACCGTGTTGAGCACCCAAAGCGCGATCAGAATCGGAATGCCGATAAGCACGAAGCAGAGAATTGCGGCAATCGCGTCGTAAATCAGCATGGAAATCTGGAAATTGAGTGATTCTTTTCCGTGCGCATCGATCTCGGGCGAGTCGCCACGTTTCACCAACCAAACGATAAGTGGGCCGAAAAGATGACCCAGGAAATGAAAAAACAATCCGGCCAGGGCGCTGGCGTGGCAAAGCACAGTCCAAGTCCGGACGTTTGATGAAGTCGTCGATGTTTCCATTGGCTTAACCTTTCGCTCGAGTAATAAAACAAGTGTTCCGCTTGCTGCGGGTGAGCGCAAGAAAAAGCCGCGCTCTACGTTTCTTTTACTCGCTCGATGTGCGCGCCGAGTTCGCTCAATTTTTCATCGAGCCGTTCGTAACCGCGATCGATGTGATAGACACGGCTCACTTCAGTAATTCCGTCCGCCTTCAATCCCGCAAGCACCAGTGCGGCGGACGCGCGCAGATCGCTCGCCATCACCGGCGCGCCAAAAAGGCGATCCACTCCCTGGATCACCGCAGTTGCGCCCTCCAGCTGCATCTGCGCTCCCATACGTTTTAGTTCGGCAACATGCATGTAGCG
>QHMQ01000162.1 GCA_003217835.1 Verrucomicrobiota bacterium | reverse complement strand
TACGATTTCCTTGGCCTCACGGTTGGTTGCATTCAACACGATCAGGAACCGGATTTCCGTCGCGAACAGTACGCAATGGACATTACTTACGGGACGAATAGTGAGTTCGGATTCGATTATCTCCGCGACAACGGCATGGCAACGACGCGTGAGCAGCAGGTGCAGCGCGGCTATTATTACGCGATCGTCGATGAAGTCGATTCCATCTTGATCGACGAAGCGCGCACCCCGCTCATCATCAGCGGTCCGGCGACGATCTCGACGCATCAGTACGACAAATGGAAGCCGCTTATCGAGCAGCTTGTTCGCAAGCAAAACATGCTCTGTAACCGGCTGGCAAGCGAAGCGCTCGAGAAGTTTGATCAGGGTGACGTAGAGACGGGTGGCCGGCTCATGTTCAAAGTGAAGCTCGGCCAGCCACGCAACAAACAGCTCTTGCGTATGATGGAAGATCCCGACAAGCGCCGTGCGGTGGATAAAGCGGAGCTTTCGTTTTATCAAGACACCCGCAAAGAGGAGCTGTTCGCGCTTAAGGAAGAGCTTTTCTTCACGATCGACGAGAAATCGAACGAGTCTGACCTCTCCGAGCAGGGACGTAATTTCCTTAATCCAGACGATCCGAATGCGTTTGTGCTCCCGGATTTGATCAACGAATTCACCGAGATCGACCTCGATCCGTCGCTGTCCCAGGAAGAGAAAGACAAGAGAAAAGCGGAACGCCAGCAGCATTGCGACGCGCAAGCAGAGCGGATCCACAACATCTCGCAGTTGTTGCGCGCCTACTGTCTCTTCGAAAAAGACGTTCAATACGTTATCGAGGAGAACAAGGTCGTGATTGTCGATGAATTCACCGGCCGCAAAATGCCGGGACGCCGTTGGAGCGATGGGTTGCATCAGGCCGTCGAAGCCAAGGAAGGCGTGCAGATCGACCGCGAAACGCAAACCCTGGCAACGATCACGATTCAAAATTATTTCCGGCTATACCAAAAGCTGGCCGGCATGACCGGCACAGCCGAGACGGAAGCGGCGGAGTTTCACGATATTTACAAACTCGACGTCAACGTCATTCCCACCAACCGGCCAGTGGCGCGCAAGGATCACAATGATCGCATCTACAAAACGCGCCGCGAAAAATACAGCGCGGTGATCAATGAGATTAGAGATTGCCACACAAGGGAACAGCCGGTGCTCGTCGGCACGGTCAGCGTGGAAGCATCCGAGTTGCTTAGCCGAATGCTGAAGCGCGAGAAAATTCCGCACAACGTTCTGAATGCAAAATTTCACATGCAGGAAGCGGAGATCGTGTCACGCGCCGGCCAGCCTGGCACTGTGACAATTTCCACGAACATGGCGGGGCGCGGAACGGACATTAAACTTGGGGCCAGTGTTGCAGACCGTGGTGGTCTCTTTGTCATCGGCACCGAGCGTCACGAAGCGCGCCGCATCGATCGACAATTACGCGGGCGCTGCGCGCGCCAGGGTGATCCGGGCAGTTCTCGATTTTATGTAAGCTTCGAAGATGACCTGATGCGTAACTTCGGCGCGGCCGACCGGATGACGAGGATCATGGAGCGCTTTGGCTTGGAGGAAGGGCAAGAGCTCGAGCATCGGTGGTTGAATAAATCAGTCGAGACGGCGCAGAAACGCGTCGAGCAGCGCAATTATCTCATCCGAAAACGGACGCTCGATTTCGACGACGTGATGAATATGCAGCGCGAAGTCGTTTACACTTACCGCAACGAGACGATCGAGTCGGAAGAGCCGCGCACGCTCATTTACGAGGTCATCGATGAGGCCGTGCCGGCGAAAGTGCAGGAGTATCTCGCAGCCGAGCGCGATGAAGAGCCTAATTACACAGGGTTTCTAAACTGGGTGAACACTACGTTTCCCCTCGGTCTAACGAAGGAGAAAGCGCAGTTCGAGACACGCACTGTCGATGAAAACGCCCAATTCCTGATCGGAAAGATCAAGGATGCTTACGAGCGTAAATCGAGTCATGAGGAACCGAGTGCGGTCAAAAGCCTCGAGCGCTACATCATTCTGAATGCAATCGACCGGCTCTGGCAGGAGCATCTCTACGCGATGGATGCTTTGCGCGAAGGCGTTTATCTGCGTGGCTACGCCCAAAAGGATCCCCTCATCGAGTACAAGACCGAGGCGTACGACATGTTCGTCGAATTGATGGCGAACATTAAAAACGAAGTGCTGCATAATCTCTTCCGCAGCACGTCAAACCTGCAGGCGTTCGAGAATTTCCTGGCAACGCTGCCGCAATTCTTGATGCGCGAACATGCCCCGACTGCACCAACGGCGAATGCTCCTGCCCGTGGTCGACAGCTTCAACCGGTTGGTGCAATGGCCGCGGTTGGCGAGGATGGCGACGGCGCCGGCGAGATGACGCTCGATCTTCCTATTCGGCGTTCAATGCCAAAGGTCGGCCGGAACGAGCCGTGCCCCTGCGGCAGCGGCAAAAAATACAAGAACTGCTGCGGGCGCGTCGCGTAAAGACCGTCAGTCGTTCATTTACTAGTCACGCTCGATTTCTTTCGGCTAATCAAGCTCGTAGGTTGTGATCTCGAGTTGGTGACCATCGGGATCGCGAAAATAGATGGAGTGCGAAATTTCGTGATCTTCGAATTCGAACTTGATGCCGCGGCGCTTGAGTTCTTCCTGCGCGGAGAGAAAACCGTTGCGATTGGCACGAAAGGCCAGATGTAACATGCGGATTTTGCTAGTGCGCGTGGCAGATTTTGAATCATCCCCCCGCACCGGGAACAAAGCGATTGCGGTATTCCCTTTACCTATGAAGGTCGGGATTCCGTCCCACATTCCTTCATATCGTTGCTCAAATCCTAGGACATCGGCGTACCATTTCGCTGCTTCCTCGACATCGCGGACGGCGAGTGCTACATGATCAATTCCTTCGAGCTGCATGAGCAGCGTGAGTATTTAAACCGTCGTTTGCAGCGCTTTGCCAGTCCATTGCACCGCATGCGCGCGGA
The DNA here is from genome assembly GCA_003217835.1 of Verrucomicrobiota bacterium. Classification (GTDB taxonomy): domain Bacteria; phylum Verrucomicrobiota; class Verrucomicrobiia; order Chthoniobacterales; family UBA10450; genus Udaeobacter. The sequence goes on along the minus strand of QHMQ01000162.1, from coordinate 105 downwards.
CTGGTCGACCGAAGCCTTTAAGGACAACTTCGCCCAGGTCTTCGAATAGGAGTCCCTTGCCGATGCACAGTTCTGCAATCGCGTTCGTGACCAAGATCTGTTCCG
>QHMQ01000161.1 GCA_003217835.1 Verrucomicrobiota bacterium | reverse complement strand
GCTGACGAGCTTGAATAGTTCACCGTCACCGCCTGCTCGTTTTCTGTTCAGTCGCTCGCGGATTCCAGGCAACACCACTTCATGCATCAACGTCGATTTTCCAGAGCCGGAAATTCCCGTGATCACCGAGAGTCGTCCAACCGGAAATCGGGCATCGACGTCTTTCAAATTGTTGACTCGTGCGCCGCGGATCTTGATCCAATCTTCAACGCTTCGCAGCGACCGCCGCGATTTTCGAGTGGGGTGACAAATTGGCGATTTTAAACAACGTCCCGTCTCAGAATCTGTCGCTTGTTCAATGTCGCTCAGCGTCCCTTGTGCGACGACTTCGCCTCCGTGCACGCCGGCGCGCGGGCCAAGATCGACAATGTGATCCGCGCGGCGCATCGTCTCCTCGTCGTGCTCGACGATCACGAGCGAATTTCCTTTTTCGCGCAGCGCCGTGAGCGTGTCGAGCAGGCGCAAGTTATCGCGCGGATGCAAACCAATGGTTGGTTCATCAAGCACGTAAAGCACGCCACGCAGATTGGAGCCCAGTTGGGCGGCGAGGCGGATCCGTTGTGATTCGCCGCCGCTCAACGTTTTGGCCGAACGGCCAAGCGCGAGATAACCAAGCCCGACGTTTTCCATGAACTTCAACCGCTGTTGGATTTCCGGGAGCAATTCCGCCGCGATTGTCTTATGCGTGCCGCGAAACCGAAGTTTACTGATGAACTTGCGCGCTTCCATCGCGGAGAGGGCGGTGAAATCCTCTATCGCAGAACCTCGCACCCGCACGTGCCGCGCGATCGCGTTCAGACGCGAGCCGTGACAGCTCGGACATTCGCGCGCTTCTTCTTCGTCTACCCATTCCGACTCGCGTTCGGCGGCGAGTTCGTTCTCAAGAGCGGAATCGCCATTATCTTCCGCACCCGTTTGCAGATCGCGGTTCCAAATTTCGCCGAATCCGCCGCATTCCTCGCAGGCGCCATGCGGTGAATTAAAAGAAAACAAACGCGGATCAAGCTCTTCAAAGGCGCGACCGCAGCCGGGGCAGCTCATCTCCGTGCTCATGACTGTGAGGCGATTTTTTGCATCGAGCAGGTGCGCTGTGCCCCGACCGACCCCGATCGCGCGCTGAGTCAGATTGCGCGCTTTCAAAATTCGCTTCGCGTCAATTGCGCCGACGACGACGTCGATCGTGTGCTCTTTGAAGCGCTCGAGCTTCCGAAAATGCGAAACCGGGATCAGCTTTCCATCAACATAAAGAGCATCGAACCCCTGATGCTCAGCCCAATGCGCCACATCCGTGTGAAAACCTTTACGGGCCTTGACGAGCGGCGCGAGCACTTTGAGCGGACCACGTTTGGCCGCCACTTCTAGCCGCTTCACGATTGCGGCGACACTCTGTTTTTCAACCGGTAAATCGCAATCCGGGCAAAATTGTGTTCCGGTTTTGGAAAACAAGAGCCGCAAAAAATGATAAACTTCAGTCACGGTCGCGACCGTGGATTTACCGCCGCCACGCGTGACCCGTTGCTCGATCGCGACACTTGGCGGCAAGCCTTCGACGAGATCCACATCGGGTTTTTCGAGTTGCTCGACAAACTGGCGTGCGTACGGCGACATGCTATCCAGAAATCGGCGCTGTCCTTCCGCAAAGAGAATGTCAAAGGCGAGCGTTGATTTTCCCGAGCCGCTCAACCCTGTGATCACAACCATCTGGTCGCGCGGAATTTTCACGTGGATATTTTTTAAATTGTGTTCACGCGCGCCGTGAATCGAGATGGCGCCGTTTTGTTCGGGCAGCACTCGCGTCTCGCGTCTTCCGTTCGGCGCCACGCCGAACGGTTCTTCGGCCGCGCGAGCCAGTTCGATGTCGTCGTTCGAGTAAACGCCGTCGAACTTTCGCAGCGGCATGCCAAAAACAGCACCCGAGGCACCTACACTCCCCAGAATTTCGCGGAGAAACCGTCCGGTGTGTGACTCGTCTATCTTCGCGATTTGCTGTGGCGTTCCGCTCGCGACAACCTCGCCACCGGCAGCACCCGCTTCTGGTCCAAGATCGACAATCCAATCTGCGCATTTAATCACTTCGAGATTGTGTTCAATCACGACAACGGAATGGCCGCGATCGACCAACCGTTGAAATAATCGCAACAACATCGCCACATCATCGAAGTGAAGACCGGTGGTCGGCTCGTCGAAGATGAACAGATTGCAGATTGCTGATTCGCCGTTCGTTGATCGTCGAACGTTTTCTGTTTCGGACAGATGTCGAACCAATTTCAGCCGCTGCGATTCACCGCCGGAGAGCGTGTTCAGTGGCTGTCCAAGGCGCAAATAACCGAGGCCAACTTCTTCGAGCACCGCAAGCGGCTTGGACAATCTCGTTTCTTCGCCGATTTGGGCAAAGAACTCGATCGCTTCGCTCACAGTCAGTTCGAGCAAATCGTGGATCGATTTTCCGTGCAGTTTCACATTCAACACGTGCGGTTGAAAACGGCGGCCTTCGCATTCGGCGCAGCGCACGTAAAGGTCGCTCAAGAATTGCATTTCGATCTTTTCGAAACCGGTGCCGGAACAACGTTCGCAGCGTCCACTGCCGGAATTGAATGAAAACGAGCTGGCGGTCAGTCCTTGCGCCATCGCTTCCGGTTGCGCGGCGAACAATTCGCGCGTCCGATCGTAAAGACCGAGATAAAGAATCGGTGTCGAACGCGGTGTCCGCGCAAGTGGCGCTTGATCGACCATCACCACCTCGTCGATCCGATGCGCTCCGGTCACAGATTTGCAGGCACCGGCTTCCTGATCGGACGATTGGCCCTTCGCACGCAAAAGATTTCGATAAAGAACATCGTGGATCAGCGTCGATTTGCCGGAACCGGAAACGCCCGTGACACAGATGAAGATGCCGAGCGGAAGATCGACATCGATATTTTTCAGATTGTGTTGAGAGGCGCCTGCGATCTTGATGAACGATGTCGATTTCCGGCGCGATTTCGGTACCGGAATTGATTTTCGGCCGCTGAGATAATCGCGCGTGAGCGATTCGTGGATCGTGTGCTTCGCGCGCGATGCTAAACCCGGAGCCGCGACGCGGCCCTTATTTGACCGCTGCGCGATTTTATTTGGCATCGCGCGGGGAAGTCGCGATCCACCCAGAAAGTCTTCCAGGGTTCCGCTAAACACCAACTCGCCGCCACGCTCGCCACGCCCGGGGCCAACGTCTATCAAATTATCGGTCGCGCGGATGATTTGCTCTTCATGCTCGACCACGAGGAGCGTGTTGCCTTTATCACGCAAATTGTGCATCACGCGCACAAGCCGGCCAATATCGCGCGGATGCAGACCAACGCTTGGCTCGTCCATGACGAACAGCGCATTGACGAGGGACGCGCCGAGACAGGTCGTCAGATTAACCCGCTGCACTTCCCCGCCGCTCAACGTGCGCGTGGAGCGATCAAGCGTGAGGTAGCCAACGCCGACCTCGGAAAGATAATTGAGCCGCGCGCAGATTTCGCTGCGTAGCATCCGAGCGGTCG
>QHMQ01000046.1 GCA_003217835.1 Verrucomicrobiota bacterium | reverse complement strand
TTTGATGCATTGCAAAGGTCTTGGCAGTCGCAGGGTCATCGTCGTGTCGTTGCTCCACTTTTTGGCAACGGCTCGCCGGTGAGCAGGCGCCAGAGGCGATGGTTGATGAAGATCAGCTCGGTGCCTCTCTTGGTCGGCACAACAAGACCGGCCTTTTCCAGTTCGCGCAGATATTTCGTGGCGGTCAACCTTTTAGCGATGCCTGCTTTCTCGACAAAGCGGATCTTGCAGTAGGGTTGCTCGAAGATCAGCTCGATCAGTTCCTTGCTGAACACTGTTTTGGGCAAAGCACGCTTCGCTGTGTCGAGAGTTTCGGCGAGCAGATCGCGAATGGCGTTGATTTTTTCGGTAGTGCCGTGCGCCGTCGCTTCAACCGCTTCAAGCATATACATGAGCCAGGCTTCCCATTCGCCTCGTTCCGTTACAGCGCGCAGGCCGCGGTAGTATTGCGCTCTGTGCTCAATGATAAAGCCGTCGCCATGGTTTCACTTTTCATTTTAAGACGTAGCGGCCGGTCTTCTTTGTTCCAATCCGGCGCACCAGACCAGCTTTGATCAGCGGTCGCAATAAATCGAGCGCGCCTTGTTTTGAGACGCCGAGCGCATCCCAAATTTCGCGAGGCGTGAGGGCTTTGTGTTCGCGCAAGAGATGAAGGAGCTGCTCCTGTTTCGGGCGCAGCACCAGCTTCGCTTTCCCGGCGCGCGCGGTCAGCTTTTGGATCCGGCTCCAGACTTTTTCCAGCGTCACCCGCAATCCTTCCGCGCTGTATTCAAGCCAGCCGGTGAGATCGCCTTCTTCTTCGCGCACGTTTTCCAAAGCGGCATAATACCGCGGCCGATCCTCCCAATAAAATTCGTCGATCGAAAAAATGTGGTGGTTGTCGAAACCGCGCCGATAAAGTTCCCAGAGACTCAGCATGCGGCCGGCGCGTCCGTTGCCATCGGCAAACGGGTGAATGATTTCAAACTGATGATGAACGATGGCCGAGCTGAGGATGGGAGAAATTTTTCCCGCCTGTTTGTTCCACCACTCGAGCAAGTCTGACATCATCGGCTTCACATCCTCGGAGCGCGGCGCAATGTAATTGCCCACCTTTACACTAATGTCTCGGTACTGGCCCGCTTTTCCCTGGTCCATTACGTCGCCGGCCATGATGCGATGCAATTTCAAGACTTGCGCGTGAGTGATTGTGTCTGCCTTGGCGTTCTTCTCCACGAAGCGCAGGCCGGCGAAATAATTCGCCACTTCGCGGCGGGCGCGCTGCGCGGTCGCTGGAATCTCGCGGCCTTCTTCGATCGCGCGAACCTGTTCCAGGGTCAGTGGATTGCCTTCGATGGCCGTCGAAGAATGGGCGTTGCGGATGCGGGTGTCTTTTTGCAATGCCGGAATCCATGGAACCTGGACCGCGGCCGCCAAAATGCGTTCGCGCAAGGCAGCGACCTCTTCCACGCGAGAGAGCAGGAGCGGCGTGATGGTATAGGCCGGGGTGTAACTCACGTGTGTTAGTCAAGCGTTAGTCAAGTTATTAGTCAAGCGGCAAACCGTTCGCAGCCGACATTAGGGCAAGTATAAGTCAAGTTTTCAGTCCAGAGTCCCAAAGGGGGACTGTACCCTCGTTAAAATGGTCTATTCAGAGAGCCGAATGTATAAAAAAGGGCCAAAAATATACATTTATTGGGTTAAATGCATGCGGCGCATACATGGCCAGGGTTCGACGTTTTGGGGCTGTAGCAATTATCCCAGATGCCGAGGCACGCGACCGAGTGATTATTCTTCAATTGCGCCGCTTGCTTTTCGCAGGTGTTCCCGAAACGTGTAACTCGGATCGGCTGCTCGTTTCTCGAGATATCGTGCAAACGCCAACTGTTCCCGCAGCGAGTGCCCGCTTTTGATCGCCTCCGCCTGATGCCGTTCTCGCTGCCAGATTTCGCGCGCAACCGACAGCAGTTCATCGACGCGCGCGGCAGCGACAAAGAGACAGCCATCGTCGTCGGCAAAGACGACATCGCCAGGTTCGATCAGGAAGTTACCGAAGCGTGCGGAACGCAACGCCGAGGGATCACGAGGGTCGAGCCGCTGCGGGCCGCAAGGACACGCCCCATAACTGAAAATAGGCAAGCCGATCCGCCGGAGCTCCGGCGTATCGCGGTGCACGCCCCAGACCACAATTCCAGCTAAACCGCAGTTCTCCGCCTCGAGCGCGGTTAAATCGCCGATGCAGCCTTCGTCCAACCGGCCGCTATTGTCGATGACCAAAACTTCGCCCGGTTGCGCGTCTTGCATTGCTTCCAGAAAAACATCGACGCTTCCAAAATGTCTGACCGGCAGCGCCGGGCCCGCGAGACGTTGATTGTCGATAACCGGTCGAATGCCAGGCGGGCTGATTCGGAGCGGAATCTTCAGACGCAGAGCGGCATCGGCGATGAGCGGAGTAGAAAGTTCCGCAAAAGCGTCAGCCAGCAATTGCGTTTTCATGCTGCGCAGCTTGCTCGCATTCGCGCGGCTTTGCAAAGAGAGGAAGCGGGGCCTCAGAGTTCGGAGTGAAAAAACGAAACGACGAAATCAGAAGTTAGTTCGAAACTTTTTCCGATGAGAAAGCCGCCTTTGCGATTTTTCGCTACGGCGTGCCAAGGGGGGAAGCGAAGGGAGGAAGTAAGAATTAGGAAGGCAGAAGAACAGGGTTCCGGAAGAAGCGATCAGTGATCAGTGATCAGGTGAACGCAGGGCAGAAGAAAAGGTCATTCGAAGAGCGACCGGGGAAGTCCGCTTTGACGAATGATTCCGCGTAGCGTGCCACGGTCGAGTTGGCGATGCAGCGGAATCGGAAAAGAAACCTGGCCGCGACGCATGATGACGTGACTGCCGCGCTGCCGCACGCGTTCGAAGCCGTGTTCGCTAAGGAAATTGCACAACTCCGCGCCAGAAAAGACGCGCAGCCTAGGCATGCGTCACTTCAAGCTCTTTGATGGCAACTTTGCGTTCGTCCAGCCTGCGACGAACCTCCGACTCATCCGCGCTCTCCAACCACAGTTCGACTGCTTCTTTAATCATTTCTTCCGCGTGCTCAGGCGTTTCACCCTGACTCACGATGCCGAGTTCGGGGCAGCTCGCGACATACCATCCATCCTCTCCCGGTTCGATCACAGCGGTAAGTTTCGGAAGTTTCATCATGAAGAGGTTACCTCACTCTGCCACTCTTGGCCAATAGTCGGTAGTGGTACATTTTCAATTCGCTTTTCGCGCGCCCATGCAGACGGCGGGACTGTATCGCGTTTCCGGCGAACGGTTTCAAACTGTACCACTACCCAATAGTCACGCTCACGGTGCCCATTATAATCTTGTCTCGTGGATTTGTCAGCGCGGAAGGTGAAAGGGAAAAGAAAAGTGGGAAGTAAGAATTAAGAAGTATAAAACGACAGCAGCGATGAACAACCGTCACGAAGAGATCTCGTCGACGTTGCCGGCAGATCTCGATTCGCTGCCCCGGTTACGCGGGTTTCGGTTGCGCGGAATGCAGATGACGCGGCTGGAAACTTTTATCGACGCGGCCTTCGCGTTCGCGATCTCGATGCTAGTGATCGCGGCTAATCAGGTCCCGGATAATATCGAGGAACTGCTGGGCGCCTTCCGGCATGTGCCCGCGTTCGTGGCGAGCATCGTCGTGCTTGGAATTTTTTGGCGCGGACATTGGACGTGGAGCCGGCGTTACGGGCTCGAAGATGGCGTCTCGATTTTTATTAGTTGGGCGATGCTGACCACGATCCTGATCTATATCTACCCGTTGAGGGCGGTTTTTGGGTCGATGTGGTTTCTCCTTAGCGATGGTCGAGTGGGCCAGAGACTCGGGCTCCGGGCCGACGCGCAAGCGCGCGCTGTTTTCGCGATCTTCGCGATCGGGTTCACGGCCATCGCACTGGAGATCGTGCTCCTGAATGTGCGGGCCTGGCATTTGCGGGAGCCGTTACGGTTGAACGAACGAGAGAGATTGATGACCCGCGACGACATCTCCGGATGGAGCGTGCCCGCGAGTGTGGGAATCATTTCGCTGATGCTGGCGCTGATTTTGCCGATACGAGAGATCGCCTGGAGCGGTTGGGTTTACTTTTCGATGGCAATTCTGGTGCCGCTGCATTCCGCCTACCAAAAGAGAAGGATGAAGGCAGAATTGTGAAGGAGGAAGCATTGACTCGCGATCTCCCGATCTCTCGGTCGCATCACCATGCGACCAGTGCAGTCCACCCGGCGGCGCCCCCGCACGCCGTGTTGCGGAATGCGGAGTGCGGATTGCGGATCGCGGAAAGAACGTTGAGATTGAGAGTTGATCCGCCCACATGCGAGCCGTCGTCCGCGGTACGAAATTGAGTGATTATATCTCGCTCGCTCCCGCTCGTCTCGACCGCTACCTTCGCGGCTGGACCGGCCATGTCGCTCATCCCGTTCGCTCCATTGACGAAACCAAAATTTTTGGGAGATACGAATTACAGGGGAAAGGAGGAATTCTATGAAGATCCTGATGATTACAGCGATAATGGCGTTACCGCTCATGGCGTTAGGCCAGACAGCGGAGCCGCAACAGACGCAGGGGCAGACGAAAGAAACAGAGGCGACAGCGCCGGCGAAAGCGAAGAAGACGCGCCCCGCGCAGGAGCAGAGCAAACCGCAGGCAAAACCTGAGACGGGCACTGAGACACGTGGACAGACCGACGTTAAGGGTCAAGCTCAGGACGTAAACAGGAATGAACCTGGCGCGCGTTCGAGCACGAGCCAGACGAACGTGAATCAATCGACGAAGGTGAACGTGCAAGAGTTCAAGTCGCGTCACAGCGAAGTGTTCAGTCTTGGGCGGCATCCGAAAGAGTTCTTCGTCCAACGATTCGGGGCGAACCATTTCCGGTTGATCGGCAACTCGTACTTCGTGTTCGTGGATGGCTGCTGGGTCGCGGTTGACGTGGACGGCTTCGTATATACGGAGCGGGTGATGGCTACGGCACGCCAGGGGGGAGAAGAAAGGATGAAGGATGGAATTAAGAAGGCAGAATTAGGAAGGCAGAAGCGCGACGGGAAAATTTCGTCTTGCGCCAGACAACATCTTCGAGGGCGATGTTGCTGGTAAGAGAACCGAATGCCAGCGATTGCACGAAGTATAGTTAGGTGATCTATGCCGCGTAAAAGGCGTTTGCCTCACGCGGCTGGGGAAATTACAGGAAGGGCCTGAATAGATCACGCACATTCAACGACTAAACATTATTAAATATGAAAAAGTTCACCAGTTTACTGATAGGTTGTTTGCTGGCGCTGGCTGGCGCCGCGATGGCGCAACAGCCGGACCAGCAATCATCACCAACAAAGAAGAAAAAGCAGGGCGCTGCCCAAACGAACGCGGCTGAAGCACAGCCCGGCGCGAACGCGGCGAAGCCTGAGGCCACGGCCGCGAAGCAGCACGGAGCGATGAAGGAACGCGGCGCGACGAATGAGCCCGGAGCTACGAATGAGCCCGGCGCGAGAAAGGGCCGAAAAACTCCAGCGGGCCAGGAATCTGCCGCCCCGGGAACGGAAACGGGCGTTTCCGGTCAACCGGCTGGCGGTGCCACGAATGAACCGGGTGCAGGGAAGAAGGGCCGAAAGGGCAAAGCGAGCCAGGAATCTGCGACCGGCGCCCAAACGGGAACAGATGTTTCCGGTCAAGCAGCCGGCGGTGCGACGCCCGAGCGCGGCGCAGGAAAGGGCCGAAAGGGCAAAGCGGGCCAGGAATCTGCGACCGGCGCCCAAACGGGAACAGATGTTTCCGGTCAAGCAGCCGGCGGTGCGACGCCCGGCGCGGAGCAGCCGAGGAAAGGGATGAAGGGACGTGCTGCGAAGACATCTACTACTCCGGCAACGACTCCGGCGGCAGCGTCGGCAAGCGTAGCTCCGACGGGTGCGGGAGCCGGCCAGCAAAACGCGCAGGCTAATGTGGCGGGCGGGACGAAGAAAGCGGATCCGCAGAAGGTGCAGCAGGTCAAGGCTCAGGCGCAGCAGATCAAGGCGCAGCACACGAATTTTCGTGCGCAGCCAAAACCGCAACAGGTTCCGGCGGTTACCTTCAATCAGAACTATCGGATTCAAGGAAGCGATCAGTGGCAGGGTCCGCAATACGACGTATTCCGCTCGTATCATCCGGAACGGCACGATCAAGGTTGGTATCGGTCGCGTTACAACCGTGTGGAACTGATAGGTGGCGGTTATTACTACTGGAATAACGGCTACTGGTATCCGGCGTGGGGTTACAATCCTTCGGCCGAGTATTATGCCTACGATGGCCCGATCTATGTGGGTCAACGTGCTGAGCCGCCGGACCGGGTGATCGCGGACGTGCAAGCCGAGCTGCAGCAGATGGGCTATTACCAAGGTGAGGTGGATGGGTTGCTCGGGCCGTTGACTCGGCAGGCGCTCACCGATTACCAGGCCGATCAGGGGCTGACCACGACGGCGGTGATCGACGAGCCGACACTCAATTCCCTCGGGTTGAGCTAACGGAAGCTATAAACTATTAACGAGAAGCCGCCCGGGCGCACGAATGCCTCGGCGGCTTTTCAACCTGCGTCGGTATCCTTTTGATCGATGTCGGTCCGGCGCTGGCTCGGGCGGAGTAATGAGTTGCTTGATCGCTTCGAAGACGACCGCAAATTGACTCGCGACCTCCCGGTCGCTCGGCCACATCACCATGCGACCAATGCAGTCTAGGTACCAACGAAGCCATTTGTGAGGCGAAACCCTAGCTGAAACTTTTTAAGAAAGCGAAGCTTTCGGTTATTGGCTCGGCGGAAAGCTTGCGGATTTCTGCAAACTGTCGGAATGACAGACATGAAGCAGTTTATCGTCATTGTTCTGACGGTTCTCACAGCCTTAAGCTCGGTCTGGGCTAATCTGGGTGATGGTGGTGAGAGAATTGACGATTCATATGGCAACCTAATCGAGCGACATTTACTCGATGATGGAACCGTCACCACTCTTTATCACAAGGATCGGTATCTTTACACCGTGGTCTTCGCTGAAGGCCGGAGCGTTTTGGAAAAGTATTCGCACGTCACGGGTACCGATCTTTCCGAAAAAGAGATCGCTAAATTCCTAAAGGCCAATGCCGGCCGAACGGCGACATGGATGCCGGATAAGAAAGCGAAAGAACGTGGCTTCAAACGCAGCGATCAGAAGGCTGAGGCAACGTACGGCAAAGTGGATGACCGTCCGACGCTGACGGTGCGGGAACTGCGCGAATCGACTCCGGAAATTAAGAATTAGGATTCATTAATCAGGAATCCAGGAAAGCAAGAAAATTACGGGCAGCTGCCTTCCAGCTAGGCTTTATCTTCCAGTAGCGCTCGGTGGTGGCTGTTTCGGCTGGCGACGCAGGCCCCAAGACAAGTCGCCGGTCATCACGTAGGTGATCATAGCAAGCAGCATCAGGAATACAGCGACCCAAAAAATCCAACTGTGGTGTACTCGCTTCCAGCGAGGGCGATGATCATGGCCGCCGTGGTGCTCGTGATCATGCTTTATCTCATTCATAGCTTCCTAGTTTCCTGGCTCGATCAATATCTCGCAGAGTAAAGTTATAATTTCGCTTGCCATACTCATCTTAGTGCAATGAATAATTTAAAGAAAACCAAACCAATGAAACCTATTCAGCACACCTGGAAAGTTCTTGCCTTACTGATTCTACTTCCGCTCTCGATTTCTTTTACGCAAGCGCAATCCGTTTCGCCAAAAGAACCGATCATGACCAATGCTAAAATTACTTCCACCGGAGAGCTTGAGATTGTCCCCTCCAAGACTTCCTCAGAACATGATTTCGAATTTTTAGCCGGTAAATGGATCATGCATAACAAAAAACTGAAGACACGGTTGAATAATTGCACCGAATGGGAGGAGTTTGAATCGACCGATGAAAACTTCGGAATGATATTAAATGGCATAGGTAATACCGATATTTATAAGTCCACATTGGATGGAAAACCCTTTGAAGGACTGACACTTCGATTGTTTAACCCAAAAACAAAACTATGGAGTCTTTATTGGGTTCCTAGTAACACAGGGGTTATGGACCCGCCTGTTGTAGGCTCCTTCGAAGGCAATATCGGGACGTTCTATGGTAAAGACGTTTTTCAAGGCAAACCGATATTAGTGGTGTTTGTGTGGGACAAAACCGATAAAGATAATCCCGTATGGAGCCAGGCATTTTCGCCTGATAATGGTCTCACCTGGGAGTGGAATTTTACGAACGTATCCCATCGAATAAAATAACGGCGCGCCAGGGAAGTCACAAGGCAGCTTGGAATTAAGAATTAAAAATTAGGAAGTGACGAGTGATCGGCCGGTCGTCAGTAGACGAACGGGAATAAGCGCCAGCGGGTGCGTTGTTGGTAGCCGCGATATTGGTCGCCGAATTCACGGACGAGAAAATCTTCTTCGGCACGGATGCGCGCAATGATGGGGACGCATATCGCCGCGGTTAAGAGCAGACCAATGATGCTGCGAAAGACGAGCGCCCAACCCACCATCGCCAGTAACGCTCCGAGATAGCTCGGGTGCCGGACAAAACGGTAAAAGCCGTCGGTTTTCAGGCGGTGGTCCGGTTGCACCGCGACAAAGATGCTGAACCGGTGGCCAAGCTCAAAGACGGTGGCGACGCGCACGAATCCGCCAATGGCGGTGATGATCAGTCCGAGGTAGCGGACAGCGTCGCCGTCGATCGACCAACGGTTGAGACGATCGAGATGCGGTGGCAGCCACGCGAACGCGATAGCCATGATAATCAACGGAATAAAAATCCAGCGGCTGCCGGGATCTTCTCGCCGGCCGATTCCGACACTGCTGCTTCCGGAAAAGCCGTAAGCAGTTGCGCCGGACAAGGTGAGAATAATGAGACCGACGCGCGCCGGATTGGCAAAGAAAGTTGTCCAATCGCCCCAACCCCAAATGACCAGGGCAAGGAACGGCAGGGTGCCGCCGATTCCAAAAGCGAGATTCTTAACGGTCTGATTCAAAAGTAATAAAAAGGAAGAAGGAACATTCGTTAATCAGGAATTCCAGGAAAGCAGAAAATTGCGGCTGGGAATTGCGTATCGGGGGTCGCGGATTGTTACGGACTGCAGAGGGATCTTTAAATAGGTTGGACAGGATTAACTAAGTTTTCTCAAAGCAGAACATGACGGCAGAAGAGAGTTCATTGTTGGAAATACTGGACACGATTGTCGGATCGGAGGAAATCCGCGCGCAGATTTATCCGATTGTCGAGCGCGTTCGCACGGAACTGGCGCGAAACAAGAAGGCCCAGATGACTTGGGAGCCGATTCCCCTAACGATTTACGGTGGCGCGTTGCCTTCGGGGATTCGCTCTAGCTGGGTTTTCGTCCTGCGCGCAGGTGCGACCACAGGAGCAGAGCGTCATCCGAATAGTCATCAACGGATGATGTCGTTCGAAGGGGCGGGAGATTTGCAAGTCCGAGCTCGCCACGGGACGAGTCCGTCCATTCGGCGGACCGGATTGGCCGACGGTGGCAAGGTCCAGTGGCAGTCCAAGTTTTTGGTGAGCGACCCGGACGCCCCCTTGGAACGGCGATGGATTTCGATTCCTCGAAACGTCTGGCATCAAGTCGTGGTGCCGGAGGGCCCTGATTAGGGGGTGGTTTCCTTTCACACTGTTCCGCCAGAGGAACTGATCGAGGAGCGACCAGATTCCGACGACGCGGACCGAACGAAGCAGATGCGCTATCTAGGACTTAAGGAAAATTAGAAAGTTCTAACGTTCCTCTGTATGTCAGGTGGAAAATTGCGCGCGCAGTTCCGTTGAGACGCGCATCGGCCGGCCAGTTTGAGCATTGGTAGGACACCAGAGCGTGCGCGTTTGTGACAAGAGTTGACCATCGCTCTTGCGCCGAATTTCGGTGAAGCGTTCGAAGGTGAGCCGAGTGGCTGTGCCTACCCATGTGCGAAGCACAATTTCGTCGCCAAGCATGGCCGGCGCCTTGTAGTCGATCTCGTGGCGCAGCACAATCCAGCCAATGGTATCTTGTGCTTCGCGCCCGGCGATTGCTCGCCAATGTGCGGTGGCAACATCCTGGACCCACCGCAGGTAAACGGTGTTGTTAACGTGATTTTGCTCGTCGATGTCGGCCGCAACGACCGGGACGATTATTTCAAAAGGCGAGGACGACATCAGAAACCGGTGAGACAACAAATCGGACAAGCCTGAGTTAGGAAGGACGAATTAAGAATTAAGAAGGAAGATTCGTTAATCAGGAATCCAGGAATGCAGGAAATTACGGTTAGAACGCAAAGACAAACAGGAAAGAAGAGGGGAGGAATTGGGAGCCGCGACTCAAAATAACCTCACATCCGAAAGCGTTTCATTAACTGCTCGCGCATTTCCATCGCGAGTTTCGGGTTCATACGGCTGAGCATTTTCTCCCGACGATCCGGATCCATGGCCGCCAGTTCGCGCACGATCTTGTCGTGGGTTTTCCATTTCGCGTAACGACTCCAGCCGATGCCGGTCGCCAGAAGCGCGGAGATTATCCAAACGGTAATGTCGCGTTCGGTTATCATAAGGGCAGTTAAGAATTCAAAATTAAGAATTAGGAAGGCGCGAAGAAAAATTAGAAGGCGACCCCGGAAATTTATTTTGTTTTGCGCCAGACAACGTCTTCGTTATTTCGGCGGTCGATGAGGGCATCGACTTTGTCGTGGGCGTCGTAACGGAAGAGGATCCGGCCTTCGACGCCTTTGCGGAAAAAGAGATCGCAAGTTTCCGGGAACAGTTGTTCCTTTTTGCCTTTGCGTTCGACGAATAAGTTTTCGCCCTCGGCGGTAACCGATCTGGTTTGATCGGGCGCAAGCTCGTAGATGCCGATGAAGTCACCGAACTTTTTCGGATCGATTTTTCCTGTCGCCGGGTCTTCGTAATAACGGTATGCCTGGCTGGCGATGATCTGCCAGTCGCCGTTGCGTCGTAGCCAGGTGTCGGTGATGTGATAACGCGCCGTCAGATTTTGGCCGAAGATGGTTTCGGTTTCATTGGCGTCGTAGCTCAGAACGGCGGTGTCGCCGATGATCCGGCTTTGCACTTTGTCGATCTTGATGGCGCCGGAATATCCGGCCGGCACCGGTGTGATGTCGGCAACCAGTTTCGTTTTGTCCATGGTGCGCCCTTTCTCGTCGGAGAAGATGCTGTCGTCGGCGAAATATTTTTTCCAAGGGGCTTGATTTCCGGGCACGATGGCGTCGTAAAGCTCCTGTGTGCGACGGATGAATTCGTCTTGGGTGATCGGTACATCTGCTGCGTGGACGAAGGTGGTTGCGAAAATGATGACGAGCGCAAGTTTCATGAGGCTAAACATAGGGGAAAACGCCAAACGCCCCAATGGCCAAAATCAAACGCAGCCCTTCGACCTCCTTGCACGAAGTGTTCTAGTTTCGTTACCGCCTACTCCCGCGGCGCCCAACCGCGCGTGTTCCTTTTTTTATTTCGAGCATTGTGCCGCGGCAGCGTCCGGCGCCACAATGACATTCGAACTCCTGCATTAATTCTTCGGTGATGGGTTCGTCGATTTCCAACGCGTAATCGTAAAAGAGTTCCTGGCCGGGTTCGATATCGCGCATCGCGTAGATGAAGATGCGGTCGTCTTCCTCGATGGCTTCGCAGTTTGGGTCGCAGCAATGGTTGATCCAGCGCGCGTCGTTGCCGCCGATCTCCGGATTGATTACTTCGCCGCTTTCGAGGCCGAAATTGAATGTGTGCGGATTGTTCTCGTCGTTGGGAGCGCTCTCCCAGGAGACGCGTTGGCCGGTGTATTCGATAATGCGGGCGCCTTCGGGGATGAACTGTGTGGCGTAAACACCGCGACCATGCACGCCGGAAGGACGGACCTCCACGGGAGGCGAGAATTGGGCGTTAAGCTTTGAGAGGGTCATGAGCGACGCAGGAAGTAAGAAGGAAGAAGGAAGAATTAGGAAGACGAAACAGATTCAAGTAAGAACGAAGAATGCAGAATGAAGAAAACGATCTGCGAGATCGAACCAAGGACTTCGCTTTCCCGATTATCCGAATGTTTGCGGCTTTGCCAAAAACCACAGAGGCACAAGTTCTGGGCAAACAAGTTCTGCGTTCGGGTACATTTGACGTCAGTGGGACGAGGGGGAGATTTTCTCGATGATTCTCCGTAGAGGAATCTTCCTCACTGTTCTGTGCGCTAGTGTTGCGCTTGCTGCGTCCCCGTTAGCGCGAGCTCAAGATGCGACCTCGGCAACTCTTCAGGAACCTTCAAAGAAGCCCGAGGCGACGCCAACCCCGCGCCGGGAAAAGCGAACACCAGAACCGAGCCTGGAAATTTCAACTGGGGCGCCAAATCAAAAGCCCGCTCCGGTCGCGGAGCACACGCCCGCTCCGGAAGAGGTGGCAACACCTGCTGCGGAAGCAGAAAAGAAAACCGGTGGAAAAAGGCACGCAACTTCCGGTCCAAAGCCCACAGAACCCAGGTTTCCCGTTCCGGAACTGATGTCTATGTCCGCTGCGAAAGCTATGGCGGTCAGCGCGCCTCTCCCCGAGTATCCCTACCAAGCAAAGCGGGCCCATATCACTGGCAGCGGCGTTTGCGTGATGATAGTTGATACCGCGAGCGGCAACGTTACCAGTGCGATGATGGCGGAAAGCACCGGGGATGACATCCTCGATAAAGTCACGACCAAGACCTTTCAAAGGTGGCGCTTCAAACCCGGCACGGTGTCGCAGGTTCGGGTGCCAATCAGCTATGAATGACACCATGTTCTTTTCCTTCCAGAGCGGAAAGACGAAATTGCAGAATCCGGGTTTGCCGAAGTGATTTTCTGAGCGATAGTGCGGACAAGCGTCTGCATTTCGGAATTCGGAATTCGGATTTCGGAGAGGGGTAAGAGCGATCAAGTTCCCAATCCTTCGGAAGTTAAACCGTCGTAAGCCGCTGACGCCTCACTCTTATATTTATATTATGAAATCCGATCTCGTTAAAGCCGCCTCCAAAGTAATTGTTAATCAGCAAATTCTGGTGAACATGGTCTCACGACGCGTTCGGCAGCTTTGCATCGGGCATCGTCCGCTCGTGGAATATGCCCCCGGGCTCCGTGCGGCCGACATCGCGTTAACCGAGATTGCGAATGGGAAGCTGACCTACGAGTCCACCTTTGGTCAAAACGGCAGCGCCGAGCCGGCGCAGGTCGTGCCGTTTCCGACGATTATCGCAAGCAAGAAAAAAGCGAAAAAAGCCGCCTAAGCGCGACGCACCTACTGAGACCAGGAGCCCGGGTTCAGCAATTCTGAATTCAGCTTGACACCAGCTTCGCGTTGAGATTGATCTGCGTTCCCGACAACGCGACCGATACTGGACAAGTTTTCTTCGTTAGTTCGGCTTGTTCGTTGAACTTTGCCTCATCGATTCCAGGCGCATCGGCTTCGGTCATCAGGTTAATCGAGGTGATTTTGAAACCGCCGCCAGAGGGCTCGAGCTTCACTTCGGCGGTGGTGCTGATTTTCCTGGGCGGATAACCGGCTTTTTCGAGGTTGAGCGACAGCGCCATGGAAAAACAACCCGCTTCGGCGGCGCCGATGAGTTCCTCCGGGTTTGTGCCACCTGCGTTTTCGAATCGCGACGCGAAGGAGTAGGATCCTTCAAATGCGCCGCTCCCCAGTTTCATCTTTCCCTTGCCGCTCTTCAACGTGCCTTCCCAAACAGCCGAACCAGTTCGTGTTGCCATAATACCGATCAATGTGGACGAAAAATGCGAAATGCAAAAAAACTGTGGAATTCGCAAGTAGAAATTAGAACGTAGAAATCTGCGCGGATTATGTACTCAGTTGAAGCCGACAAATCCAAGCGCCTCGTCGTAATCAGTGCTGCCGGACGGGTAACGAAAGAAGAAGCGAAACAAGCCGCTCAACGGGTCCGTGACATCTTAAAAGATTTCGCTCCCGGCTTTCGCGTATTGGCGGATTTTCGATGGCTGCAATCGATGGACACCGCCGCGGCGCGTCATTTAGCCGAAATCATGGACGCTCTGACTGAAAAAAAAGTGGAGTCGGTGATTAGAGTGATGCCTGATCCGCACAAGGATATCGGCCTCAATATTCTCTCGCAATTTCATTACGGCCCTGAAATTCAAATCACGACCTTCGATACCCTGGCTGATGCGTTGCAAAGCCTAGTAAAAGAAGGCGGAGAGACATCCGAGGGAATGGCGACTCGCGATCAATGAAAAAAGGGGAAGAGATCAGAAGTCAGAGGACGGTAGAGGGAAGTGGCAATTTATTGCTTGCGATCTACTCTGCCGCTGCACATTCTGGAGTCGTTAACCACATACTATGAAAAAAATTGTTTTGTCCTTAATCACGGCCTTAATCGGCATCGCATTTGTCACTTCTTGCGCACAAAAGCAGGGAACAACGGCAACCTCGACGGCACCGGCGACTACGAAAGCCTCACCGTCGCCTACACCGAAGAAACACACAGCCAAGAAGAAAGCGCCCAAGACCGAGGCATCGCCATCCACCAGCGAGTCGCCTGCGCCTACGCCCTAAAAGAGAAGCAGAAGTTCGCCACGGCGAATTTGTCCTTTGGCGGATTAGAAGACAGAGGGCAGAAGGCGGAGGGCACGTAAACTGTGCGATCAACTGACTGTCCCCAGGTCAGCTGAAGGAGTCGCGTTGCACTTACGCACATGGGGGTTTTGAGGGACGCTTGCGCGATGGTCATTACAAGAGAAAGCGCCGCGTTCGCTAAAGCTGCAACGCGGCACGGGTGAAGCCAGAGCACGGGATGTTGAGCGTCGCAGTTCTCGCGCTAGAATATTCCTGGGATGTTTGAAACGGTTATCGGGTGTCTGAAGTGGGGCGCTGTCGGATTCGTGGTGGCGTTCTCCCTCATGAAGCTGTACGAGGCCAGCCACATTCACGACGATATTCCAAAGCCTGAGTTCAAAATACGCCAGTCGAAGCGCGCGGCCCTCGTTTTATCGACATTTGCCGCGATGCTTTCGGCCCTGGTCTGGTTGCTGGTGCAGAAGTTGGGCTAGAGTGAGAAGTCACCAATCAGAGCCGGCTGAACTTCGTGATCGCCACTTGCAAGCGACTCATCCCATATAGAAGCCGCCATTTACGTTGAGCACGTGCCCAGTGATATACGAAGCCATGGATGAGGCGAGGAAGATTACGGCATCGACAATTTCGTTGACGTCGCCGAGGCGCCCGAGCGGGATTTGTTTGATGAAGTTCTCCGTCACTTCTTCGGGCAAGGCTTTGCTCATGCCGACATCGATGAAGCCGGGCGCAATCGCGTTGACCGTGATGTTTTGACGCGCAAACTCACGCGCGGAAACTTTTGTCAGCGCGATGATCGCCGCTTTACTCGACGAATAATTTGCCTGGCCGAAAAGTCCCATCTGGCCGCTCACCGATGACAGGTTCACAATCCGGCCACCGTTGCGCAGAATGGCTGCCGCTTTTTGCGTCACAGTAAATGTGCCGGTCAGATTCACGCGCAGGACACTCTCAAATTCTTCCATCGACATTTTTTTGATCGTGCGATCGCTGATGATCCCGGAGTTGTTTACGAGAACGTCCAGCCCTCCATGTCGATCTTGTATTTGTTTCATCATCGATTCGACCTGCTCCGGTTTCGTCACGTCGCATTCGATGACAAGCGGATCTTTCAATTCCCTGGCCACGCTCTCCGCGTCGGATTTGTTTTGACCCTCAGGATCGGTGACGTAATTGACCACACATTGCGCGCGGCGTTTTCCGAACGCCTTGATCAGCTCTGCGCCAATCCCGCGCGAGCTGCCGGTGATGAGGACGGTTTTGTCGGTGAAATCGAGAGGATCCGTCACGATAAACGAAGGCGAGGCGTCGAGTAATGGCGAACGATGAGGGCGATCGGCAGCCCGATTAAAGTCATGTGAATGATCACAGCGGTGACGTCTCTCGACATGGAATGGCGTGCGGTTGGGAACGCGAGCGGCACGACCATCCAATACATGAAAATGTAAACCGCGATTCCGTAAAGCAATCCCGACACAACGGCGTACTGTGTCAGAGAACTGAATTTCCGGCTGGCGGCGTAGAACACCGCCGCCGCTGTAAACGCGATCAGGAAGTGAACGGCGAGACCCAACCCTGCGGTCGCCATTCCTCCCTCGAACGATCGCTGCCCGAGCAAACCGCTCGCGATTCCGTGCAACATTCGAATGGATCCCGTGCCTTTGATCCCCGCGAGCACAAACGCGGATGTGATATCGAGTATTCCCACGATCAAACCGGCGAAACCGATCGCCGAAAGGGCCCGCGATTTTTCAGGCGATGCACTCATCTGAGGTCACTCTACTAGGCTAGAATGGCGTTGCCGGTCAAACGATTACCATTAGACTTTTCGCCTGATGGTCGCGCCAATAAGAGTCCTGACCGCTGTGCCAATTTGTGATGGACACGACAGCGCGATCAATACGATCAACCTGGAGTTCATTCGGCACGGGATTGAAGTCATTTATCTCGGTTACCATCGCTCGGTCGGCGACATTGTGCGCGCGGCCATCCAGGAGGACGTGCGCGCCATCGGCATTTCCAGTTACAATGGCGGGCACGTCGAGTTCTTCGCGGAAGTTGTCGATCTCTTACGCAAGCGCGGCGCGAGCGACATCAAGGTTTTCGGTGGTGGCGGCGGGACGATCACACATAAGGATGCGACAAAGATGGAACGCCAAGGCGTAGACCAGATTTTCTTTGCCGGCACGTCGCTCACGGAAATGACCGATTACGTGCGCAAGCATTACGGAAAACCACGCAGGCGCACAGCCGCGAAGTCGTCCGACATGGAATTGGCAAGGAAACTCACTGAGATAGAAGAGGCGCACGCAAAAGGAAAACGCCGAACGGCGAAGCAAATCCGAAACCCGCAATCCGCAATCCGCAATCCAAAGGTCATTGGGTTCACTGGTCCCGGCGGCGCAGGAAAAACAACACTGATCGATGAGCTGGTGCTACGTGTTTTGAATCGAAATCCGAGAGCACGAATTGCGATTTTGTCGCACGATCCGAGCGTGGTCGGCGAAGGAGCGTTGCTGGGCGATCGCGCCACCATGATTAACTCGCAGAACGATCGCGTGTTCATGCGCAGCATGGCGACGCGCGGGCAAGCAGGTGGGCTTTCGCCCGCCACCCACGATTGTCTCGCCCAGCTCGCGCAATCGAAATTCGACTACGTCATTATCGAAACAGTTGGCACCGGACAGGAGGCGATGCCGTTTCAGGAAAATGGAATTGTCGATCTTACCGTGCTGGTAATGAATCCCGATTATGGCAGTCGGTTGCAGTTGCAAAAAATCGTCATGCTCGATTTGGCCGATATCGTGGTAGTGAACAAGAGCGATCTTCAACGTGCTCGCACCGCCCACAGCGAAATCGAACAGCGTTTGGAACAGAACCGTCGTGGGCAACAGCTCATTGACACCGTCGCAAAACGGCATCGTGATCCTGGCGTGGATCGATTGTTCGATTTAATTTCAGCAGACAGGGCGCGATGACGATCGCAAACCTATTATGAGCAAGCTTGGACAAGTGGTTGAAGCAGTTGAGAAGTACAACCGGTTCGTTCTCGATCAGGTGAAACGCGCGCGGGCGGACGAAAAATTTGGACGCGAGCTGATTAATCGCTGGAACGACACCAAGGAAAAGACGCCGGTCACGCACACACCGACCGGATTGCCATTGCCACGCCTCGCACTGCCGGAAATCGACGAACCCGGCGAGATCGCGCGTTATCTCTTTGGCGAAGGATTGCCGGGTGAGTTTCCGTTTCTGAACGGCGCCTATCGCGAGATGTATTTGGAGCCGGTGCGCGAAATCGAATTGAGCAGTTACGGAAAAGATGGCGACAAAAACGATGTAGCGGCAGGCGGGTCGCCTGCAAATCGCTCGAAGGTGCGGCCGACACGGCCGCCTCTACGGTCGCGACCGCCGGAGGAACCGACGCGGTTGTTCTCCGGATTGATGCTGGCTGAAGACACGAATGAGCGCTTCCATTATCTGACCCAACATCAGCGTACGCATCGGCTTAGCACCGCGTTCGACGGGCCGACACTGTATGGCATCGATAGTGACGCGGATGGCGTCTCCGGGAAAATCGGCGAAGGAGGAGTGGCAATCGACACGGTAGAAGACATGGTGCGGCTTTATGATGGATTCGATCTTGGCTCGCCGAATTTCTCCGCTTCGATGACGATCAGCGGCCCGGCGCCGATCATCATGGCGATGTACATCGCGGCAGCCAAACGTCGTTTCGGGTCGAAGGTTGTTCCGAAACTGCGTGGCACGATTCAGGCCGACATCTTCAAGGAGGTTCAGGCGCAGAACGAAACAATTTTTCCCATCGAAGCATCGCTGCGTTTTCTCACCGACATGGTGGAGTTCACCACGCGCGAAATGCCGCGCTGGTATCCGATCTCGATCAGCGGTTATCACATCGGCGAAGCCGGCTCCACGCCTGTGCAGCAGGCGGCCTATACGCTTTCAAACGGATT
>QHMQ01000160.1 GCA_003217835.1 Verrucomicrobiota bacterium | reverse complement strand
CAAGGATCGTGGCGCGCCGCGCGTTCGGCCAAACCTGCTCCTGCACCAGGGGGGAGACCCATTCCTCTGTGCCTTCTACGATGCCGGTCTTTGGAGTAACTCTCCAATGTTCGTCCGAAATAAACGACCCGGTTCGTCCGCCAGGTTCTTTAAAGCTCCCACAAACAAGAAGCTGCGCGGAACCTGGATAGGAAGCCCGAGTAACAGAGATGGCAATGACATTTGTGCCAGGATTCAGAAATTGTTTGACGTCATAGATTTGTGCTATTCGCGTCTTCAGATTGGCTTCAATGCCGAGTATGTGCCCATTGATAATGATTTTGAAGGAATCCGTTGCTGCGATTTCCAGCCAGGCCTGCTCGGGCGCAGCATTAAGAAAAATCTGCCTTCGAAAGTAAGCTACCGGAGCAAACTCGGGAGGCTCTATCCACTGGGCAGCGCCGAAGTCCAGTTGGTACTGCCGATGCAAGGGACTGGCGAAGGTGCGAAACCCGAAGTAACCAAGCGCGCCTCCGCAAAGCAACACCAGGACCAGTGACCACCGCCGCGCGCGTGGCGGCAAATCTCGAAGTGGTTGCAAGAAAGGATTCATCACATTAGTTGCCAGTCAATCGACTCATTCCCCAGAAATTCGAGAACGCTGCCTCCTTGAGTGAAAGAGTGTAAGACTTGCGGGCTTCACCGTCCTGGCCAAGCTTTGTATAACAATCTCCTGCCAGGGAATAAGCATTGGCCAGTATCAGTTTATCACCGCTTGCCCGAAGCACACCCTTGACCACCTCGAGCGACTCCTGATAGCGGCCAAGATCATAATTTGCGCGCGCGATCAGGAAGCTGAGTCCTTGCTGTTGCACGGGCTCTTCGACAACGGCTTGTTGCCACTGAGTGACGGCTGCTCCGATACCTCCGCCACGGTAAAGGGCCATACCAAAATCCACGCGGGTGCGCGCCGACTCACGTCGCGCAACTGGTGCCACGACACCGCCCCACTCTGCAGCACGGGCAAGCTCGAAAACTGCCAATTCATATTCTGTTGACTCCTTGAATTCCCGAGCCTTGCTGATGTGCTTCTCCGGGGAATCGTTGCTTGAACCGGACAGCCTTTCGAGGTCTCCAATAGCTGCGTAGATATTGATATCTTGCGCGCGCCACCGATCGAGCCACATCGCCCTGCGCGCAGTGCAGGCACTGATAAAATAATGCTGTCCGATGAGCGACGGCGTTAGCAGAATGATCACTACGCCAGCTGGAAGTGCGCTCAGCCCCAGCACTCTCATTCTTTCCTCAGCAGGCAGTCGGGCGATTAAATAGATCGCAATCAACACCGATCCGATTCCAAAACAATACCATCCCAGACCGAGGAAAGAATACGCAGCGAGAAAGCGGTGCCAAGTAGTGTCAATGCCAAACTGCCTCGCGTAGTCTTCATCGGGCCCATAATTTGGGGGAAGGTAAGTTTTTGTAAAATCTCTGATCATCGAAAGCTGGTTTGTCTCGGCAATGAGGCGGCCAAGCAAAGCCGGCCGTTGAAAAGCAATCTGGCATGGCAATGTCACCCACATCGCCATGAGGATGGCAACCGCGAACGCGAGGTATGTAGTCGAACGCCGCATCAAAACAAGTCCGGTTGTTAGAACAGCGATTCCAACTACTCCGTATGAGAGAAGAGAAAGATGGGGGATGAGTCCGACGTTTCGCAGCAGGGGCAGCTGCAAACCAAGAGGGTGACGGCTGAAAGCGAAATAAGCCCATTTCAGTACTGCCGAAGCAAAAACCAAAACGCTGCCTACGATCAGGAGCCAATGAACCGCCCAAATTTTGGCGCTCGTCTCTGCCCATACAGCCAGCCTTTGCGTTATTTTCACGAGTCCCGTTTCAGCTTCTTCGCCCAAGAGGCCACAAAAGGGGAAAAAAAAGCGAGTCCCTCGCGGGCGTGCCGCACTTCCTCGACTGAAAATGTCTTGAGCGCAAGTAACACGAGAGCGTAAACGACTATCGCTAGCCCCGCGGCGCCCAATTGCCAGACAAGCGTTGCGTCGCGGGCAGCGAAAAGCACCAGAGCCATGGCAGCTCCGGCTGTAAGCGGCCGCCAGATGACATCGCTCAATTTTGCGCGCACACCGAGCCGCGCCAGTTGTACCATCCAAATGGCAACAACTACTGTTTCGGCGCATAGAAACGCAACCGCCGGACCAACAAACCCGAGCGGCGGAATGAGAGCCACTAAAAGGAG
Organism: Verrucomicrobiota bacterium; assembly: GCA_003217835.1. Classification (GTDB taxonomy): domain Bacteria; phylum Verrucomicrobiota; class Verrucomicrobiia; order Chthoniobacterales; family UBA10450; genus Udaeobacter. Next base: position 2,448 of record QHMQ01000160.1, on the reverse strand, counting down.
AAGCCGTAGTGCTGATCCTACACACGTGCTCACGAGGAAGCGCTTCTGCTGATCAAGCGCAGCAAAAAGATATTGAAACAGCGTCGACAGGAAGAACGGAACGATACCGATGCCAAGAAGCTGCATTGCCGGAATTGCCGCCAGATATTTTTGCCCGAGGGCGATCCGTAAGATTGGCTTGGACCATGCCAGAAAAAAAGCGGCGATGGGATAACTAATAAGAGCGAAAAACTTTGTGCTCCAACGATAAGCCTCGGTAAAGCGCTCCCGAGACAGGTGCGCCGTGCGCGAGTAGAGCGGGAAAAGTGGCAGAGACAGAGTTTGTGGGATTACCCGTAGAGCCATGCTGATTCTATACGGGCCGCTGAACAGCCCCACAGTCGTGAGATTTGTCATCCAGGTAAGCACAAGTATGTCGAGCTGGAGCGCGAGCTGTCGCAGCATCGTGCCGCCGCCCATCGGCAGCGCCGCCAAAAGAAGAGATTTCCAAAGGGAGACGTCGAAGCGCAATGGAACACGGGCATAAAGGCGTGTCACCACGATGTGATAAAAATTCCAGAGCAGCAGGTTCGAAGCGAGATGGGCGGCAACGAAGCCCATCAACCCGAAATGAAGCTTTACGATTGCGAAGACCAAACCTAGTAGCAGGATCTTGTGCAAAACAAAACCGAGGTAGTTTAGTTCGTTATCTTCGAAGGCCCGTAGCGCAGCGCTGTATCCCGCAGCGTGAAAAGTAGCCATGGTAGCGATACTCATCCCAAGAACGGATAGTTTCACGTCAGTCCCCACGTGCAGAAAGGGAACAATAACGGCAACCAGGAGACACATTACTCCCGATATGACCCAGATGAGCGACGCCCCCGCGCCGACAAGACGAACAAGTTGCTCCGGATCTCTGGAAATTTCCCGGACCAGCATCCGGGGCAAGCCAGAGTCGGCGATATTGTTAACGAACATCGCAAAAGCCAGAACAAAAGAATATTTGCCGAATTCGGTCACGCTAACCGCTCGAGCAATGGTCACGATGGTGGCGAAATAGACGACGCCACCGATGACAGATGATGCGATTCCGAAAAGAGCGTTTTTTACAATCCGCTGCGACTGCTTCATGGAATCCACTTCCACGTGCCGCCCATGGCTTTCTGTAGCTCAGCGTAAAGCACGAGCAGCCTCGCCCGGTCTACCTCCAGCTCCTGCTGCTTCCCAATAAGTGCCAGCTCCGCGTCAATTGCGGTCAATGGCGGCGTGATGCCCTGCTGCTGTTGAGATTGAGCAACGCGCAGATCCCGGTCGAGTTTCCCGGCCTCTACCTGCAGGGTAAGAATCCTTTCGCTCACTGCATAGATTTCCCGATAAATTCTGACGAGATCACTGGCCAGATCATTGCCAACAGCGCCCAGCCGAGCTTGCTCGGCGGTGTAAGTGTCCCTGCGCGCGCGCACAGTATCAAGTTGAGCCCCGAAGTCAAAGATCGGGACGTCGACAGTGACTCCACCGATAAAGAGGTGGGCATCGTTGCTAAAATCGCTGATATCGACCGCTGACCCATGCAGAGTGACGGAGGGGTAGAGTCGAAAATTTTCCAGCCGGTAATCCTCCTTGGCCTTCTTGGTGTTTGCAATTTGCACTTGAAGCGACGGATGTCGGGCAAGCATCGTGTGAAACAACTGCGCCGCATCTGGCGGCGCAGGCGGCTGTGGAAGTGTGCTGTCCAGGCGGATGTGGGCCGAGGATGGCAGGCCGAGAAGCCGGGCCAGCCCTAAGTAGCCTGCCGTGGCTTGCTCGTGAATCGTTTTCGAAAGAGATCGAGCGCTATTGAGCTGTTTTGTGACAACCTCGACATCGATCGGAAGGAGCAATCCCTTCTGCTGTTCTTCTCTGTGGATATCGACAGATCGCTCCAGCAGAGCTACTCTGCGGTCAGTCGGGTCCTCGCGGTTCTCCGCTGAGACGGTGTCAACGAAGACTTGCGTGAGTCGATAGATGACGTCCTCGCGAGTAAGATGAGCCGTCCAGGCGAGCGCATTTCTTTCCGCTTTTTTAACCTCGACGGCCGGCGCATCGTTGAATCCAAAAATACTCCCATCCTTAAAAAGGGGATACTCCAGCTTAAGGCCAAAAATACCTACTCCGGCGAGACTCACGGTCTTGGTCGGACTGATTCCGGTTCCAGTTGTCCCAGCGTTCACAATGCCAAACTTGCTGGTCCGCTCACCCGAAAATGCCTCCCCAGTGGCTGATCCCGTCAGGTTCGGCCAAAGTGAGGCTTGGGCTGCGCGAATCTCCTCACCTGCCGCGAGCAAATCGAAGTGAGTGGCTTCCAGTTTTGGGCTTTCGCCCAATGCAATGGCAATGCAATCGTGAAGCGTCAGCGGATGGCTGGGAAGAGTTACGCTGCGAGCGGTTATTTCTCGGGCTGATAACTCAAGAGGTATAATTAGCAGTAAG
>QHMQ01000155.1:3440-6335 GCA_003217835.1 Verrucomicrobiota bacterium | reverse complement strand
AGCAAACCTTGATCAGCAGTTTGCCGGCGCGCGCCCAAAGAGCGAATTGCATCCAGACGCCATTAGATTCCTGAAATTGTTGTTTGAGCACGATAAGGGTTTGACTGTCTCGCAAATAGCTGGCTCGCTTGGCATCTCTAAGGGAATGGCAGAATATCATCACGATGTTTTGCGGGACGCTGAAATGGTTGGTCTGTCGGTCAGAATGCCTAAGGGGACCGCGCTGAAAGTTTTCCTAGAAGCAAAAGGTCGTGCATACCTTGTGGAGCACGGCCACGTTTGAATCATCATGGTCAAAACCCACCAACACCGAATATCGAGCGGCTTCACCAAACTCCCTATTTAACGGCAGACAGTGTGTCAGAAAGGCCGCCAATTTGTCCATATAGAAATAATAAAGCTTCGCTTGCACGGGAAGCTTCGGAGGTCAGACGTCAGATTGCGAGACGTTATCAGTTAACTGTTACTGATTAATGGGCCCAGACTGTCGCGGCAAAATCTGATAACAGATAACTGATAACCAATGGATAACCCGCGCATCGCACCTATTTCGGCGCGGGCGATTCTGCGAGTTTTTGGAAGCGCGGATCATTCCGGAGCGGATCGAACATTGGATCGAGCCGGAGGAGCGCAGGAGTAAGCGGCAGGTTTGAAGCCAGCGGGCTACTGGACGGTATCGAGAGTAGTTTCTGTAAAGCAGCGATGGCGCGGTCGGGCTCTCCTAGCTGCGCCGCCACCCGGGCGAGAACCTCGATCGGACCGGGACCATCTAACGCGTCTTTCTCGATCGGCACCGCGGCCATCTCTCGCTCGATAAGTTTGAACGCGGCGGCTTTGTCACCGAGGCCCATATTGGTCAGTGCGAGATCGCTAAGCAGCTGATAATTTTCCGGCTGTTCTTTGAGGAACGATTCCAGTTCGCTGCGCGCCTGTCGCCAACTTTCCTGGGCGGCGGAATGGTCGCCGGCGACTTCTTCCGCCCAGCCTAACCAAAAGCGCAATTCGCCATTAATGTAACCCAATGCTGGATTAGGCTTAATAAGTATCTCTTTCAGCCGAGGGATGATTTGTGCAGGGCGGCGCTCCAGGATTGCTTGGTAAACTTGTGTTTCCAAAGCGAGGTTGTCGTCTGCGTTTGGACGCAGCGGAGCGAGGAGCGCCGAGGCCCGCGGCAGGTCGCCCTCGGCCTGAGCGATACCTGCTTTGAACGTAAGCGTATCGACATCGTCCGGTGTAATATCGAGAACCTGATCAAGCTTCCGCAGCGCTTCGGGAAAACGACGAAGGGCATTATAGGAACCCGCGTGCGTGCTGAGCAGGGAAACGTTGTGCGGGTCAAGCCGCTCGGCTTCGTTGAAGTACGACTCGCTCCGGTCCCACTGGCCGCGCCTCCGTGTGACATAGGCCAGCGATTCAGGAATCTTGCTGCTATTCGGCAGGAACTGACGTGCCCGCTCAAAGTAACGCACCGCCGTGTCGTAATCCTTTAGGCAGGTGTAGTGGTAATATCCCTTGGCCAATATGGCCTCGCCGAGATTGGGCTGAAGGGCAAGCGCGGTTTCGGCCGCCTGCCGCGCCTCTTCACGGAGAGCGACCGTTGGTTGAAGATAGCGTGAGATGTAACCGCGCGCGTTAATATATGACAGCAGCGCCCAACTGAGAGCGAAGTTGGGGTCCAATCTCACCGCTTCTCTAAGATATTTCTGTGCGCCAAGGAGGTTGGCGGGTGTGGGTAACGTTCTCAGACTATAAGCCAGCCCGCGCAGGTAGGCATCGTAAGCCTCGGTATTGTCCGTCGGTTTGGAGGCGATGACTTGCTCTTCCTGACCGGTAAGCTTCGCTCGTAATTGATCGGCGATGGCTTTAGCCACTTCACTCTCGACGGAAAAGATGTCGGTCAGTCTGCGATCAAAGGTCTCGGCCCAGAGTTGTGAATCATTCGCCGCTCTGATCAATTGCACATTGACGCGCACCTGATCATTTGTTTTCTGGACGCTACCTTCCAGGAGATTGGCGACGCCGAGTTGGTTCGCAATCTCAGAGAGATTTTGAGATGTGTTCTTATAACGCTGCGTTGACGTGCGCGAGATAACTTTGAGATCCCCAATCTTGGAAAGGCGAGTAAGAATCTCATCTTGGATGCCGTCAGCGAAATAAGCGTTCGATTTGTCTTCACTGCGATTCTCAAACGGCAAAACGGCGATGGATTTTTCATTTGGTAATGGCGCCGGGCCGACAAAGAAAAAAGAGTAGGCAAACGCCGCGGCCGCCAGGATCGCCGCCGCCAAGGTGAGTAACACGCCCCGTTTGTGACGTTTGATTTTGCTGATGATAGATTCGGCCCGCGCCTTCGTCTGCGGCGAGGAGCCTTCCGCTTCCAGTTCCGCCGTGAGATTGCGCAGGTCGGCAAGCATTCCGCTGATCGTCTGGTAGCGCCCGTCACGGTTTTTGCACAAAGCCTTTTGCAAAATGGATTCGAGGTCGAGGGAGATGCCCGGCACCACGGCGGACAAAGATCGGGGCTCCGTCGTCAGGATCGAGGCGATACAGTCACTCGGCGTCTCGCCATGGAACGGCGGGATTCCTGCGATCATCTCGTAGATTACTACGCCAAGACTCCAAATGTCCGATCGCGCGTCCACTGTTTGACCGCGCGCCTGTTCCGGGGACATATAGCGCGCCGTGCCTAACACTAACCCTGCTCGCGTTTGCAACACTGTTGTTGTTCCAATCTCATCTAAGTCTGGCACCAGCCGTTGCTCGGTGAGTTTGGCGATCCCGAAGTCGAGCACCTTCACGTAGCCATCCGGTCGTAGCATGATGTTTTCCGGTTTCATGTCGCGGTGCACCACGCCGGTCTCGTGCGCCGCAGCCAGCGCGAAGGCCACTTGCACG
>QHMQ01000155.1:0-3372 GCA_003217835.1 Verrucomicrobiota bacterium | reverse complement strand
GAGGCACTCCGCGCCTCGGCTTTGAACCGGCTCAACTGCGTCTCATCCGCCGTCAAGTGCTCCGGAAGAAGCTTAAGCGCGACTTTGCGCCCGAGCCGCTCGTCTCGGGCGAGGTAGACCTGGCCCATCCCGCCCACACCGAGCAATGATTCAATCTGGTAGTGACCAATCGATTGGCCGATCAAATCGATCGTCTGTACCTCAATTAGAAGTTCGGGGGCGATGGCGAAGGCCGGCGACTCGATAAAATCACCCGATCGCTCGTGAGACTTGACCATCGCCTCAACTTGTTTGCGCAAGCTCTCGTCGCCGTGGCATTCTTGGCCGACAAACGAGGCGCGCTCTTCCGGTGGGCGGGTGATGGTGGCATGATAGATCTCAGTGATTCGAGCCCAGCGCCGAGGTTCCATCAACGTTCTTCTCCGCTCAGCGCGGCGTAAAGCCATGCTTTCGCTGCGCTCCAGTCTCGCATAACCGTGTTGGGATGTATCTTCAGCACCTCCGCGATCTCCTCTGTGCTCAGTCCGCCGAAATAGCGCATCTCGACGACCTTACTCATTCGCGGATCGAAGGCGGCGAGATTTTCCAGCGCCTCATCCAACGCGAGCAATTCCGTCGCCCGCGTCTCCGTTACTAACGCTGTCTCGTCCAGAGTTACCTTTATCGCCCCGGCGCCGCGTTTGAGCGCGTGCCGTCCGCGCGCGTGATCAACCATGATGCGTCGCATTAGTTGCGCAGCCACGGCGAAAAAGTGTGGCCGGTTTTGCCAGCGCGGATGTGTCTTGTCGACAAACTGAAGATACGCCTCGTTGACGAGCGCGGTGGTTTGCAAGGTGTGCCCCTGTCCTTCGCGGCTCATATAATAGTGCGCCAGCCGATGCAGTTCGGGCTGCACCAACGGAATCAGCTTATCGAGCGCGCCCGTGTCTCCGCCGCTCCAGTCCACTAGAAGCTGAGTGACCTGTTGTTGCGCTGACGAGGCCGCCGCCATACGCAGACCATTTTAATGCGACGGATCGGCCGGGTCGAGAACGCATTATTTAACGCTTCCGGCGGCTCCTTGCTCTTCGTTGCACTGCCATTGAGAGGAAATTTTCCTGCCGAATGGTGGGTTTGGCCCGCTGCTTCCGCTTTAGGAGATAGAAGCACATTTATGTCGGCACGAAACAACAGACGCGCCGAACAGATGTCACAACCTCAAAGAAAAATAACTGAACCTATGCACTCAATAAATATCATGAAAAAACATTGCCTCTCGCTGGCGATCGCTTTCGATGGTAAAAAAATTCAGTCACCCCTGCGCTCGCTTGAGCGGACCTTCCTTTCCTTGGCCGCCGCCATTTTGACGCTCCTGTTTTCAACAGCGAGCAGCAGCTTTGCCGCGAGCGCCACCTGGAAGCAAAGTCCTGCCAGTGGTGACTGGTTCACCGCGACCAACTGGAAGCAAAGGAGCATCCCTAATGGTCCGGGCGACACGGCAACGTTCGCGTCCTCCAATCAAACGAGCATCGACATCGTGTTTGATACGGAGGTCAACGGCATCGTATTCAAGCCGGGGGCGAGCGCGTTCACGATCGCGACCAACCCTTTTGTCACGCCGGAGTTGATCATCAGCGGCCTGGGCATCACGAATGATTCAGGGATCGTGCAAAACTTTGTAGTTAACCCAGGCGCTGCTCAGATACTCTTCGCTAACAGTGCGACTGCGGGAAGTTTAACTGCCTTCACCAACACTGGAACCATAACTTTCTCGGGCACCTCAACCGCGAGCAATGCCACCTTCACCAACAATAACTTCGTGAACTTCACCAACACCTCGACCGCAGGCGATGCCACCTTCACCAATAATGCCGTGCTCATTTTCGACAGCAACTCGACCGCAGGTAATGGCACCTTTACCAATACTGATGCCGGCATCGTAATATTTAGGGACGGCACACCCACCGCTGGCAATGCTACGTTTACCAACCTTGGCGGCGCGGTCAGCGGGAGAGGTGGCGGATTCAGTGTAGTTACCTCGGGCACTGCTGGCAATGCCACCTTCGTCAACAATGGCGGCGCGGTCAGCGACGCATTGGGCGCCGAAACGCTATTCAACGACACCGGCGACGCGGGCAACGCAACGCTGATCGCCAACGGCAGTCTGGGCGGAGGTGGGGGCGGTTTGATTCAATTTGCTTCTGCTTCCAGCGGCGGCACGGCCCGAGTGGAGGTTTTCGGCAACGGCAACCTGGACATTAGCGGTCACGACGCTCCGGGTCTGACGACTGGATCGATCAAAGGAAATGGCGCTGTATTCCTGGGCGCCAACAACCTGACCTTGGGCACGAACAACCTAAGTACGACCTTTGCCGGTCTGATGCAGGACGGCGGAACAAATGGCGGCATTGGCGGCTCGCTGACCAAGGCTGGAAGTGGCGACCTTACCCTGAGCAACGCTAACACCTATACTGGGGGCACCACCATCACCGAAGGCACGCTCCTGGTTAAAAATGACATCGGCTCTGCTACTGGCGGGGGCGCTGTGCAGGTCAAGGCCGGCACACTCAGTGGCACGGGCAAAATCAGCGGCGCGGTGACTGTCGCAACCGGAACGAGCGCCGCAACCTTGCTGCCGGGGGCTGCGACCGAACCGGGCACCCTGACGCTGCAGAGCACGCTCACATTCAGTCCTCTCGCGACCTACAAATTTGGAATCAACAGCAGCACGCCCACAGCGGACGAAGTGCTGGCCAACGGCGTTACCATCAAGAGAGGCGCGCAGTTTGCCTTTACCGACCTTGGCACCGCTGTGCTCCCGACCGGCACAGTCTTTACTGTTATCTCTAATACCTCGGCGAACCGAATCGCAGGCACCTTCGCCAACTTGGCCGACCGCTCAACGTTCACAGCAGGCAGCAACACCTTCCAAGCCAATTATAAAGGCGGAGACGGCAACGATCTCACGCTGACAGTTGTGCATTAATCTGAATAGAACAACTCAGCCATGAACAACTCAACCTCAATCCTAACTAAAATTATGCAATCCATACAATCCAAAAACAAGTCAACCATTAGCCGACGCGGAACTATACCGCCGTTGGAAACTTCAAATCCCACCTCCGCACCTCGCACGAGACATTCGCTCTTGCTGGCGATCGCCACCTTTGGTTTAACACTCATTCTCAGCGCCGTGGCTGCTAATGCACAGGGCCTAAGGCCGTCCAGGTTTAACCTGGTACCAGCTTCAGCTCCCATCGCAACCTGCCTGCCGCACGCGGCGGCGACCGTTACCGTTTTTCCGAGGGAGGACATGCGCGGTGTGGATACGCCGGATCTGCATGCCTAGGGCCAGCGGCCCAATACGACCTTTGCGGTCTTCCTGACCGAAAT
>QHMQ01000154.1 GCA_003217835.1 Verrucomicrobiota bacterium | reverse complement strand
CGTTGATGACGACCGGGAAATCACCCGCCTGGTCAAAATCCTTCTCGAAAGGACAGGCCGCTATTCAGTGCTGGAAGAGAACGACGCTACTAAGGCTCATCAAATAGCCCAGGATTTTAGGGCGGATCTGATCTTGCTGGACATAATGATGCCAGAGACAGACGGAGGCGAAGTAGCGGCACAAATCGAAGCCGATCCGGAATTACAGAGAACGCCGATTATCTTTCTCACCGCGCTAGTCACGAAACCTGAGACAAAGGCTGGCCTCCACATCCAAGGGCATCTATCTCTCGCCAAGCCGATCAATATTCCCGAGTTGATCGACGGGATTGAAGATAATCTGCCCGCGCCATAGCGCGCGATCGTTTTCATTGAATCGTTAGAGGAAACAGAGGATAGCCAAAATAAGGAACGAGAACGCCACTGCCAAAGCTAAGGCCGCTGCCTGCTTTCAAAGCCAAAGCAGTTGAGGACGCAGCCAAGAAGACCCCGAGAGAAATTTCAGATTTCAGATTGCCGATTCCAACTAACGAGCGACGATCGAAATGTTCGCGCGATTCGCAAGATCGACAATCGCATCTCGCTCGAGGAACAACGCGCGTCCAGCTTCGACGGCGATGACTCGCAATTTTACCTCGACAGCGACACGAATCGTTTCGACGCCGATCACTGGCACATCAAAACGCATGTCTTGATTCGGCTTTGGGACTTTGATCATGACCGCATCTTTACGCGCGAGCGCCCCGCCGCGCTTAATCGCGTCGTTGGTTCCCTCGAATGCTTCGACCGCAAGAACCGTTCCGTTTTTCACAATGATGGTTTGGCCAATGTCGAATCGGGCAATTTCTGTCGCGATCTTCCAGCCGAAAGCGACATCTTCTTCTTCGCGACGCGATAATTTTGGTCCGGCGATTAAGCCGGCTGGCGCAAGCGAATCTTCGAGGAAGCTCGCGGCTGGTAAAAGATCGACACCGACTTTTGCGAGCTCATCTGCGATTGCCGCGAAAATAGATTCGGCATTTCGATGTTTCAATTGTGCGAGCAAGAGCAAGGCTTTCCAATCCGGCCGAAGATCGAAAAGATTCTTCGGCGCAATTTGTCCGGCCATGATCGCGTGATGAATCTTCTGGTCACGAAAGAATTTTAGTAACCGATTGAGTTGTCCGACGCGCATCCACTCGACAAGATCGACGTGTTGTGCGAGCGCCGGATCCGTTTCGTCTGTGAATGCGGCAGCAATGATTTTTCTAACGCCGGCTTTTCGCACCGAATCAGCGAGCAGTCGGGGATAAATTCCGTTTCCGGCGATGATCCCAAGAACGTCTGGATTTTGCATTGCGCCTGATGACAGGCGGGACGCCTGTGTTACGAATGCCGCCGCCGCTTGACGCGCAATTGTGCAAGCGCCTTTTGTAGCGACGCCTGGATGGCCGCGACCTCGTCGACGCTGTGATCTTCCTTCATCGCAGCCCTGGCACGCTCGACCGCGGCTTCAGCCGCAGCGATATCAATCTGCGCCGATTCCAAGGCCATGTCCGTCAAAACCGAGACGGCGTCCGTCTTAATCTCGACAAAGCCTTCGCCAATCGCCATTATGGTTTCGCGCCCGCTCTTTAAGACGCGCAATTCGCCTGGTTTCAAAGTGGTTAGCAGCGGAACGTGTCTCGGGTAAACGCCAAGCTCACCTTCCGATCCCGGCAACGTGACCATGTCCACGTCTTCGGAATAGATTTTCGTTTCCGGCGTGACAATTTCGAGTTTCAGGGTGGTCATAAGTTTTCGCAGCTCAACAAATTCAACCTTGCTTGATCATATCGATGTTGCCCTTCATGTAGAAATTCTGTTCAGGCACATCGTCATGTTTACCATCGAGAATTTCTTTGAAGCCGCGGACCGTATCCGCGATGGAGACATACTGTCCTTTATGACCGGTGAAAACTTCCGCTACGTGAAAAGGCTGGCTGAGAAAGCGCTGAATTTTTCGTGCGCGATAAACGGTAAGCTTGTCCTCCGGGCTTAACTCATCCATCCCGAGGATCGCGATGATATCTTGCAAGTCCTTGTAACGCTGCAAGACGCGTTGCACGCCACGCGCCACGTTGTAATGCTCTTCTCCGACAACTTCCGGCGCGAGAGATTTCGACGTCGATGCCAGCGGATCGACCGCTGGATAAATTCCAAGCTCGGCAATCGAGCGTTCAAGGACAATCGTTGAATCCAAATGCGCGAACGTGTTCGCCGGCGCGGGATCGGTGAGATCGTCCGCCGGGACGTAAACCGCCTGGAACGAAGTAATCGATCCTTTGTTCGTCGATGTAATTCGTTCCTGTAAATCGCCCATCTCCGCGGCGAGCGTCGGCTGATAACCGACTGCGGATGGTGTGCGACCAAGCAGCGCGGAAACTTCCGAGCCCGCTTGAGAAAAGCGAAAGATATTGTCGATGAAAAGGAGTACATCCTGATTGCGTTCGTCACGAAAATACTCCGTCATCGCTAGCGCGGACAGTCCAACGCGCAAACGCGCGCCCGGCGGCTCGTTCATCTGGCCGAAGACCATTCCCACTTTCGACTTCGACAAATCCTTTTGATCGATGACGCCGGCTTCGCTCATTTCCTTATAGAGATCGTTGCCTTCGCGGCTCCGTTCGCCCACTCCCGCGAACATGGAAACGCCCCCGTGTTTCATCGCGATGTTGTTGATCAGCTCGAAAACGGACAGACGAGATCGATGACCTTGATTCCTGTTTCGAGGATTTGTACTTTTGTGTCCTGCTCGGTGAGCTCAGGTGCTGGGCGATGAATCGGATAGCGCTTGGTGAACGTCACGGGGCCGCGATTATCAACCGGGTCGCCCGTGACGTTAAAAAGACGGCCGAGCACCCCTTCACCGACCGGCACCGTGATTGGTCCGCCGGTATCAGTGACAGCCATCCCACGCTTGAGACCTTCCGTCGACGACATAGCGATGGAACGCACCCAGTTTTCACCCAGATGCTGTTGCACTTCGAGCGTCAGTTTAGTTGGATTACCGTTGACTTCGTACTCGATTTCGAGCGCGTTATAGATGCCAGGCAATCTTTTTCCT
>QHMQ01000045.1:4363-17729 GCA_003217835.1 Verrucomicrobiota bacterium | reverse complement strand
TATACCGTAGCTGAATTGGTTTTGCGATTCTTTGATGGTGACCATGGAGATAGGACCCGGTTGTAAACCGGAATCCAATTGACATATCTTGCCGCGGTATGAGACGCGCGCCTTTGCTCTTGAGACGGAGTACGGCATCACCGTCAGCCGCGCGGAGAGCGTCGATATCGCAGGCCAATAGTGGAGCTCGAACGATTTAAGCCGATGTGGCTCCGAGCGTTTCAGCGTCTTAGAAGGTTGCTGGGCGTGAAATCGCACCTAGTCAGGTTGGGCGAAACAAGCGTCCTTAGTCTTTTCCTGCTCGCACGTTCGATCAGGATGTTGAGTGCGATCCCGCCGCTTTGGAAAGACGTCGACGCTACATCCAGGTCACCCGTCTGCCCGGAATTGGGACGATCCTGCAATACGGTTCACTCCACTGTTTCCGATCATGCCATGTGCAGGCATTAAGCGACCCGCCGCGTTTTAGATTGTCGATCTTGTGCCGGAACCTCAAACATGGTTAATCATGGAATAACCGTGGCCGAACTCCAGCCGAGCGAATCAGATTGCTCTGTGGAAAATCAGTTACTTCGTTATCGCGACATTTCTCTTCGCCGCAGCAGCGCAAAAGCGCTTTTCATTGCCGCAAGATCCGCTGGCTGGGGATAACGGGTATCTCTGGCCAGCTCTTATCAAGTTGAGCGGCGGGGCTTTCGCGCACATTCAAGGCCTAAATTTCCTCTATCCCGGAACGATTTATCTAGTCTTGCGGACTTGGGCGGATCTTCGGGCAATCTCGGTGATCCAACATCTCTTAGGTTTAGTCGCTGGTGCTTTGTTCCTCGCGAGCTGGGCCAGATTGGCTGATTTCTTCCCCAGACCTCGTCTAAACCGCGTCGCGCACGAAGCGATCGGACTTTGGGGCGCGGCGATCTATTTGCTTTCAAACGGTCCCGTCCTGTTCGAAATGCAAATCCAATCCGATTCCGTGTGCATGTTTTTCGAAATCTTGACCATTTGGCTCATCGTTCAGTTCTTTTATTACCGGGTAGTCTCACCGAATGTACGGAAGACGGTTATTTATGGGACCGGAGGTGCTATCAGCGCTTTGCTCCTTGCTTCGTTGAAGCCGAGTTTCACTCTCATGGCGCTCTTTGCAGTTGCACCTGTCATCTGGTTAATACTCAATGCTAAAGGCAATTTTACCGGAAAGGTTGTTTTTCTTGGCATATCCGTGTCAATTATTCTGGCAGTGACCCTTACGGAACATTACCTCAGGCGGAACGATCAGACAGTTAAAATGTTTCTCCCAGAAACCCTCTTTGCAATCCACGCGAAGATTATTCATGCGCAGATGGCGGCCGACGTAAAGAATGGCCGAACGAGTAGTTATTCGCGTGAATGGCTCCGAGTCGCTCGCGATGATCTCGAAGGGGAAATTCAACGCACGCATGACCTTTATCCCCAGAAGTTTCCGCTTCTGGGATTTGAGCCTGATCTCCTCATGAGCGGTGCTGATCCGCTTCTGAATCGCTGGCGACGTCAACTCGGCGATGAAGGGTTCTTAAGATTCCTACACTATTGGTATTGGCACAGTGTCGTGAGGCGTCCGCTGGCGTTTGCCCAAAAGATCGTCAGCCAACTGGGCGTTTTTTACTCAACGAAGTGTCCGGCATTCAGCATCTACAAGAAATTACCATTGTCTTCTTGGGCGTATGCCGCCAGCTTCTCGTGGCTTTCTCATCCTCAATCACTGCGTCTGCTTGCTATGGTGCCGGCCGCTTCAGATTTCCTGGAGCGCACCAAAAAGCTTCGTTTCACTAACATCAACATTCCCCAAGATAAGCGAATTCGGATGTGGAACATCTACTGTGCGCGAACTTATCTGGCAATTTTGTTGGTGAGCGTTCCGCTTGCAGTTTGCTTCTTACTCAGACGAAGCAAATCAGAGGAATCAAAGTGGCCGGCGTTTTTCGTTATTTTTTTTTATTCTGCCAATTTCGGAAACGTCTTCGGCATCTCCGTCGTTCACACGATGGAAGTTCCACGTTACTCGACTGTTCAGTTTATTGGAGCGCTTTTCGCGCAGTTTTGGGCGATCCGATGGTTACTTGAAATCGCTTTGATGGGGCTTGATAACATCAAAGTTGCGACATTTTGGTCGTTTAATCCCAAGCCAACCCGGAGGCGAGTGGATTAAAGCGGCTGATCGTCGAATTAGGAGACGTGTCTGCAACATCGTCGCTGTGGCCGGAGGAACCGGTGCGACAATTACTGCCGTCCCGTGAGTAATCCGCTCCAGACATCCATGTTCATTATCGCAAACGCGCCGCCAGCAATGGATGCGTGTCCCGGATATCCGCCGCGCGACGACCTGCGTTCAAGCGACCAGCGGCATTGATCCCACTGGAATTTCTCGAAGTACTCGTGGTCTTCGAAGCGGGAATCGTGATCTTCCCGCCAGGACCGGGCGCAGCCGCATCGAGCAAGGAAGGCAACTGCTCTGTGCTGCTGACGTTGATTACGCTGCCGGTCTTCTTCCCGCTGGTAGTCTTGAGGTCGCTATTAACAATCGTACCTGACGACGTGACATTGGTGCTGGACAGAGTTTGGGCATTAATCTTTGCGCTCGCCGTGCCGCTGGTAGTGACGAGGATCACTGGAGGATCATCGAACGCCGGCGCGCTGCTTAGCGGTTGAGGATTATTTGGCTCGCGAGCGCATACCCTGTGCGCAAATGGCTTCGCGCTGCTAATCAAAGGGCGAGCACGGCTCGTTGCCAGGGAACCAGCAAAGTCGTCGCGCAAGTTTCATCCACCGCGATCGCTTCAAGGGTGCTGCGCGACGCGATAAAGGCCGGCTCCAAATCGAGTTCCCTTGCCCCGCGATCCCGTTGCCGTCGCAGTTCTTCAGTTCGAGCCATCATCCCCGCGCTTGGCCGCGTCCCGAAGCGGCGCAGCGAGACCGGCCATTCTTCCTCGGACAATTGCAATGCGTTCTGCGCTGCTTCGCGAAATGCCTGACGACGGCGCGAAGAAAAATGTCTGTAGTCAGGCAGTTTTTCCGAGGCGAAACTTACTGCCGCATTGAGCAGCTCGTGATTTTGCAAAATATGAAACGGTGGCCGGTCTGCCGCTTCCGCTTCTTTCTCGCGCCATTGCCAAAGCGCGCGTAGCACGGCAGCCGCGCGGCCCCGGAGCAAACCAGATCCGCGGATGCGCCAAAGTTCGTCTTTATCGCGCGCACGTTCCACCGCCGCCTGTTCGACCGCGCGTTGGCACGATTGCCGCAGCCAATCGATTCGATGGAATTGTTTCAATTGCGACTCGAGGCGTTCGACAAGAGGCAACAGGTAATGCGTGTCGTTCATCGCATATTCCAGCATCCGGGAAGAGAGCGGACGCCGTGCCCAATTTGCCTTTTGAGACCCTTTGCCGAGTTCGACATCGAAGTACCGTTTTACCAAGGCGGCTAGACTAAATTCGCGGATCCCGAGCAGGCGCGCTCCAATCACCGTGTCGAAAATGCGCTGCGCGACAAAGTTCAGACCTCGGCGGAGTAATCGCAGATCGAAATCCGCTCCGTGCAAAACAATTTCTTTTCCCTCCAGCGCAGTGCCCAACGGCGCAAGATCGACATCGGCCAATGGATCGACAATATAATCGCGCCCCGGCAAGCTGACTTGGAGCAAACAGAGCTTCTCTCGATAACAATGGAGGCTATCGGCTTCGGTATCGACCGCCACGCGATCGACACTTTCAATTTGCGGAAGCAGCTCGGCGAGCTGTGAAACGCTCGCGATCACCTCAACCCGCTCAGGAGCAACTCGGCGTTTGTTTTCGTCGCTTCGAGATTCTCGATCAACTTTTCCATCGCCTCGATAGGAGGAAGTGCCGCCATCGTCTTCCGTAACATCTGTACTCGCTCCCATTCATCGGGATGATACAGCAAATCTTCACGGCGCGTAGCCGACTGCAAAACGTGAATCGCGGGATAGAGCCGCTTCTCGACCAGGGCGCGGTCGAGATGCAACTCCATGTTCCCTGTGCCTTTGAATTCTTCGAAGATTAATTCGTCCATCCGGCTGCCGGTTTCAATCAACGCGGTGGCAAGGACCGTGAGGCTGCCGCCTTCTTCGACATTGCGAGCGGAACCGAAAAATTTCTTTGGTTTGGTGAGTGCCTTCGCCTCGACGCCACCTGACATGATCCGGCCTTTGCCGGGTTGTAGATTGTTATACCCGCGCGAAAGCCGTGTGATGCTGTCGAGCAAAATCACCACGTCTTGCTTCATTTCTACCAGACGTTTGGCGCGGTCCAGCACAATCTCCGCGACCTGCACATGTCGATGGACGCTTTCATCGAAATTTGAGTGGTAAATCTGACAATCAATTTCCCGCTCCAGATCGGTCACTTCTTCCGGCCGTTCGTCCACTAACAGCAGAATGAGCACGATGTCCGGATGATTTACCCGAATCGCTTTAGCGATTTCCTTGAGCAGGATTGTCTTGCCCACTCGTGGTGGCGCGACGATCAGGCCGCGTTGTCCTCGCCCGAGCGGCGCCAGCAGATCGACCGCCCGAGCGCTGATGGAGTTCGTATCTGGATTTTCGAGCATGATACGGCCCTGCGGAAATTGCGGCGTAAGTTTGTCGAAGTCCGTCGGCTCGCTCCACTGCTCCGCCGGCGCTCCTTCAATTGTTGTGACTTGTTCAAGCGTGAGGAATTTCTCGCGGTGACCAGGAAGCCGTATAATCCCGGCGAGCTTTTGACCGGGCCGCAGGTGATATTGCTCTATCAACGCGCGTGGAACGCAAACATCCTCGGGGACCGGCAGGAAGTTTAATTGTGGCCAGCGGAGCATTGCGAGCGAATCACTTACCTGGTCGAGAAATCCCTCCGCGGTGATACTTGCTCCGCTAGACAATGCTCCGCGGATTATGTCAAGAACGTGTTGATGGCGCGAGCGCGCAGGATGCAAATGTAACTGCAAATCGCGCGCTAAGGATTCCAGCCCTTCACCGGAAAGTTCTTGCACGTCGTTTAGATCAAGTCGGCGTGCTGTAGTGACGGCCGCAATTTGGGAGTCTGCAGGCGATACGCCTGCTTCTACAGTTTGCCTCTCTGATGAGGTCAGGTTTTCGTCCATGATTGCTTTTGCCAGAGCGCAACAAGGCAACGCGCCTGATCGGCCAGCACCGTACGAGCGCCGTTATTCCACACGACATGGTCTGCGCGTCTGATTTTTTCTTCGAGAGGCATTTGTGAATTGATCATTTGTTCCGTCGCGGAGCGTTCCAGCGACATGCGCTCCATCAGCCAGCGGAGTTGGGTCCTGTAGGAACAGGCGACCACGACCACTCGATCGCACAACCTTTCACCGCCGGTTTCATAAAGAAGTGGGATATCAGCGAAGAAAAAATCGGGAGAGTTGCGATGCGTTTCCGCTTCTGTGCTCCATTGGCGCCGAATCCGCGGATGGAGAATCTGCTCGAGCGCGCGCCTTTTAGCCGCGTCGATAAACACTATATGGCGAAGTTTTTCCCGATTCAACCCCTGATCGGCCGAAAAAATCGCATTGCCAAATTCACGTCGAATCTCCTTTTTAACCTCCGGATCAAGATCGACAAGTGCACGTGCAGCATAATCGGCGTTGAAAAACTTAGCATTGGGAACAATCTCGCGTAGACACCCGCAAAGTGTGCTCTTGCCCGTGGAAATTCCGCCGGTGATCCCGATGACAGCCATTTAAAGGAGGATTAAAAGCAGAGGGCTTTTCGAGCGGCTCCATTCTCCATATCGGTAACGATTTGTCCAATCTGGTCTGAAATCACGTTATAAAAATCTATTCACGGATATGGGAGTTTTGAAAATTTTAACCGATTCGACCGATGCGATTTGTCAGGTCGACGAATATTTACGCTCACTAATTCTCCCCAAACTGGCGCCGTCAACGACCCCTCCGATCTTAATTTCGGCTTTTTGCGGCTCGTTAAAGCTGCGTATCTTTTCGGCTTATGACCGAGCAAGTTTTGGCAGGAAAAATAGGTGTCGTTTTTGGAGTGGCGAACAAGCGCAGTATCGCCTGGGCGATCGCAAAAGCCTGGGCGGCAGCGGGGGCGCGCCTGATTTTTAATTATCAAGGCGAACGGCTAAAGGAGAATATCGAGGAACTCGTTAACGAATTTGGAGAAAAAACATCATTATTTCCTTGTGACGTTTCCAGTGACGCCGAGATCGCGACCTTTTTTGAAAAGATGCGCGGCGAGACCGATCGGCTCGATTTAATGTTGCACTCGCTTGCGTTCGCGCCCAAAGAAGCGCTGGAAGGCGATTTCTTGAGCACGAAACGCGAAGCATTTCGCACGGCACATGACATCAGCGCTTATTCGCTCGTCGCTCTCACGCGTGGAGCCGTGCCATTTATGACCAACGGCGGCAGCATTGTGGCGATGACTTATTACGGTTCAGAAAAGGTCGTGCCGCACTATAATGTCATGGGCGTAGCGAAAGCGAGCCTCGAAGCGAGCACGCGTTATCTCGCATACGATCTCGGCCCGAAGAGAATTCGGGTGAATTGCATTTCCGCTGGCCCAGTCAACACGCTGGCCGCGCGCGGCATCAGTGGCTTTATGTCGATGTTAAAACATTACCAGGAACGGGCGCCCTTAAAACGCAGTTGCGATCTCGCGGAGCTGGGCCAAACCGGTGTTTTTCTCGCGAGCGATGGCGCGGCTGCGATCACCGGCCAGGTCATTTATGTCGATGGCGGCTATCAGATAATGGGGATGTAGTAATTTCGGATTGCGAATGGCGGAAAGGAAATGGGGCAGACTTAGGACGCAGCTTGTTGAGCTGCTCGGTGCCGACTGCGTAACCGATGAATCGGCAGTGCTTGCCGCGCATAGCGGCGACAAATGGTTTGCCGCGCATGAACCGGAGGTTGTCGTCTTCGCAAGATCGACAAAAGACGTAAGTAAATTGCTTCAGTTCGCGTCGCGCGAAGAAATTCCGGTAACGGCGCGCGGCGGCGGATTTGGCTACGTGGGCGGATGCGTGCCTGCGCGCGGTGGGATTGCGTTGTCGCTGATGCGGATGAACCGCATCAAGGAAATCAGTTTTGCCGATGCGATTGCAATTGTCGAACCAGGCGTAATCACGGCCGACCTGAAAGCTCTGGCCAGAGCGCAGAAACTGTTTTATCCGCCGGACCCGGCGAGCATGAAGGATTGCACGATTGGTGGCAACATCGCGACAAACGCTGGCGGTCCGCGCTGCTTGAAATATGGCGTGACACGCAATTATGTGATTGGACTCGAGGTAGTGTTGGCGAATGGGGAAGCGCTGCAGACCGGCGGCCGCGTGCACAAAAACAAAACCGGATTCGATTTGATCGGGCTCTTTGTCGGTTCGGAAGGGATGCTTGGGATCGTGACAGACATCACGCTGCGTTTACTGCCACTTCCTCCGGCGCGCGCTACTTTGTCGGCTGCATTTGCGAGCGCAGCTCAAGCGGCTGAAGCTGTCCAGGAAATTTTCGCAGCAGGATTCCTGCCTTCCTCAGTTGAGGTTGCCGACCATTTCACATTGGAAGCGGCACGTCGCGATCTTGGCAAGATGATTGTGCCGCCGGGTAGCGCACACCTGCTCGTCGATCTTGACGGCCAGGAACAGAGCGTGCGCAGTGAAGCGGCAGCCATTCGTGAATTGCTTGAAAAGAAAAAACCGAATGCGCTCGAGACGGCGACGGGCGAAGCAGATTGCGAGAAGTTATGGGCGTTGCGGCGCGAGTTCAGTAACTCACTGCGCGCAACCGGTCTAACCAAATTAAACCAGGATATCGTTGTGCCCCGCAGCCGCCTTGTCGATCTGATGGAATTTGCTGGGACGCTACAGGCAAAACACGGATTTCCCATCGCTTGCTTTGGCCACGCCGGGGACGGGAACATTCATGTCAACATCATGGCAAAGGATTATGATAATCCGGAGATACGACAAAAAGTGGACCGCGCGCTCGACGATCTTTTTGCGCAGGTGCTGGCGTGGGGCGGAGTGATCACGGGCGAGCACGGAATCGGTTTGGCGAAAAAGCGCTGGTGGCCGGAGGCGACAAGCGATGTTGTGCGCGGCGTGCATCAGAAGCTCAAGCATGCGCTTGATCCACATGGGATTCTGAATCCGGGAAAATTTGTTGACTAGTCTCGCCATGCATTGAGGTTGGCCGGTTCTTTTACGGCGCATCTGAAAACTCGCCGCGATCGGCGCGCATCCGCGTCATCGTGAACGAACCAATAAAGAAGACATGATGTCTTCTTTTCCGCGTTGCGCTGCGGTGATACGAAATGAAACCCGGAAGATTTACTCACGCCATCGCGGTCCTGCTCTCGTCGATCTCGTCGCTTTTTGCGCACGCGACGCCTTCAAAAGCAGAACCGACCAAAGTAAAGTTCAGCAAGAAATCAAACAAATTGTCCGAAGACCTTTCGCTCAAGGTCGATCCCATCTCCTTTTCTCCGGGGCGTGTATCGGCGCCTCCGCCTGATCCGGGAGAGCGGTTTCCATGGAAAAAAAGTATCGTGACAACTGTCTTTTGGATCGGCGAGCAACCGAGCGGAAACAATCCCGTGCCGAACCGGGTAAGTTCGTGGGATAAAAATTGGACGAAAAACTATGGCGGATTTGACGACCCAAATCCTGCGCACCGGAGCAACTATATTCCCGTAAAATTCACGCCCCAACAGAATCCATTTTACTGCGCGCTTCCCTACAGCGACAAGGCAACTACTGGGCACCGGCCGGAAGCCCCGCGCGTCGTCCCGTGGTTCAAGGAAGCGTATCAAGGCCCGGCTGTTTCCACATGCAAAGATCGATGGGTCGCGATCCGCAAAGGCAATCGAACGGTCTATGCGCAATGGGAAGACGCCGGACCTTTTCGCACCGATCATTGGCAGTACGTTTTTGGCAATGAGCGTCCGAAGCCGAATCTCAACAAAGGCGCCGGGCTGGATGTTTCGCCGGCCGTGCGCGATTACCTTGGAATAAACGAAACGGACGTGACCGATTGGAGATTTGTGGATTTTAGCGAAGTGCCGCACGGGCCCTGGTCGACCCACGGAGAAAACAATACGTTCGTGATTAACGATCGCAAAAAAGGTGAAGTATTGGCCGAGGCGCCAAAGCGCAACCACACTGGCGCAATTGCGCGTTAAACGGTTTTCTGTAGGGGAAGCTGTCAGCTTCCCGACGTCAAAGCCGACTATTGTAAAGGCAGCCGTGTCGGCTGCAGGATCACGCGCTCGCAGGCGACACGCCTGCCACTACAGTTCTCGGGATTCCAGCGTTGGACCGTGATATGCGTCTAGCGTAGCGCTGTTTTCCAATCGCCAGGCTAGCAGCCCGCCAGCCGAGTCAGGCCGGGATGCCTAACTAACATCCGGGTTCCGACCGATCCACGCGACCTTTCTGTCGGAAGCGATTGCAAACGTGAATGGAAAATCGCTGCAGAGTTCATTCTATTTTTTGCGCGGTCTGTATCGCGTTCGGTCTCACCCTGACCGCGCACAGCGCGGCGGGCGCTGAACATGACAGGCTCCTCACCGGCAAGACGGCGATGGGTGATTGGACCAGCGATGCGCCTGGCGTGCGTCGCAAAATCACGGTCGAAGACTTGCCGGCGCCCAGTTCAAATGTCCTGGCAATTAACCTACCGCGCGTCATCGGACGTCCAGCGAACGCGCAACTTAGGGTACCGACGGGATTTAAGATCGACTTGTACGCAGGCGGGTTTCGCGATCCTCGATTTCTGCTCACGGCGCCGAACGGAGACATTTTCGTCACCGAGAGCCGCGCCAATCAAATCAAAGTGCTGCGCGATTCAAAGAACACCGGCAAACCGGAGATCAGTGAAGTATTTGCGGAGCGCGATCTGAACAAACCATTCGGGATCGCGTTTTATCCGCCCGGTAACGATCCGCAATTCTTGTACGTCGCGAACACTGACGGCGTCATTCGTTTTCCCTACCGGAAGGGCGACCTCAAAGCGCGCGGCCCGGCCGAAAAATTGAGTGCGAAGTTTTCTGGTGGCGCAGCCTTTCTTCGCAGTGGCGGACATTGGACGCGCGACATCGTTTTCTCGCCCGACGGCAAGAAAATGTATGTCTCAATCGGCTCGCGCTCGAATGATTCCGATAATGCCGCGGAAGCGGATCGGGCGCGTATTTTCGAATTCAATCCCGATGGCAGCGGACAAAACGTTTGTGCGTGGGGAATTCGAAACGCCGTCGGGATCGCGTTTCGGCCCGGCAGTGACGAACTTTGGATGAGCACAAACGAACGGGACGAACTCGGGGACGACCTGCCGCCCGATTACATCAGCAGTGTGAAGCCGGGCGGCTTTTATGGCTGGCCCTGGTTTTATATCGGCAATCATGTCGATCCGCGCCACAAGGGAAAACATGCCGAGCTTGCCGATAAAGTCGTCGTGCCCGATGTGCTTGTGCAGGCACATTCAGCAACGCTCAATTTATGCTTTTACACTGGCGACCAACTTCCCGCCGAATACAAAGGCGACATCTTCGCTGCCTTTCACGGTTCATGGAACCGAAAGAAACGCACTGGTTACAAAATAGTGCGGGTCCCGTTTGATCGCTCAACCGGCAAAGCACGCGGCGAGTATGAAGATTTCGTTACCGGCTTCGTCACGCCCGAAGGGAACGTCTGGGGCCGCCCGGTCGGAATCACCGTCGCTAAAGATGGCAGCCTCCTTTTTAGCGAAGACGGCAACGGCACAATCTGGCGAGTAACCTACGGGATAAACTAGCTCAACGTCATCGCGCGGAGCGAAACAGAGAGAGCAGGAAAAGAGGATTGCTGCGGACTGGGTTGCGCATAATCTGCGTAGCGCAGCATGAAGATTGGTTTTGCTCAAATTAACCCAACCGTGGGGGATTTGAGCGGCAATTTTGAGAAGATCATCGGCGCTTACGAGCGTCTCGCTACGGCTGGCGCCGAATTAGTTCTAACCCCGGAGCTGGCTATCACCGGATATCCGCCACAGGATTTGGTTTTCAAATCGCGTTTCGTCCCGGAGAACCTTGCTGTTCTCGAGCAACTCCATTCTCGGGTGGGACACGCGGCCTTACTCGTCGGTTTCGTTGACCGAAATGAGGGACGCGGGAAGCCGTTTCACAATGCGGCCGCGCTGCTCGAGCGCGGCAAACCGATCCGCAAAGCGCACAAGTCTCTCTTACCGACTTATGATGTGTTTGATGAAGATCGTTATTTTGAGCCGGCCAGCCGCGTCGAACCGTTTGATCTGCTGGGAAAAAAACTTGGCGTGACGCTTTGTGAAGATATTTGGACGGAACACTATCTCCCGCGGCCACTTTATGATGTCGAACCGGTGCGCAGCCTGATCGAGCAAGGCGCGGAGATCATCGTCAACTTAAGCGCGTCGCCGTTTAGTTTGCATAAGCCGGCGATCCGCCGCGAAATGGTCGGCGCGCTTGCCCGCGCTTATCAGCGGCCGATTTGCTATTGCAACGCGGTCGGCGGCAACGACCAACTTATCTTCGATGGAAATTCAATCGCGGTAAATGCTTCGGGCGAATTGATCGCGCAACTGGCCAGCTTCCAGGAAGAAGAGGCAATCATCGACACGGATGCCGCTTTCACAATTGAATTTCGCGAAGGCAAAACGCCAGAGGAACTTTTCGCGGCGCTGTCGTTAGGCCTGCGCGATTATCTGCGAAAGTGCAATTTCAAATCCGCCGTGCTCGGTTTGAGCGGCGGGGTGGACTCCGCAGTGGTCGCGGTGATCGCAGTAGACGCCCTCGGCGCGGAGAACGTAGTCGGAGTTTCGATGCCAAGCCCGTATTCCTCGCGTGGCAGTATTGACGACGCGCTCGCGCTTGCGCGCAATCTTGGGATCAAATGTCTCGAAATTCCGATCACAAATGCCTTCGCTGCTTTAAAGTCGCAGTTTGCGGAAATTTTCAAGGGACTCCCCGAAAACGAGACCGAAGAAAATATGCAGCCGCGCCTCCGCGCGATGACGCTGATGGCGCTTTCAAACAAGTTTGGGCATCTGCTGCTCACCACTGGAAACAAAAGCGAACTTGCCGTCGGTTATTGCACAATGTACGGCGACATGGCCGGCGGACTCGCGGTGATCAGCGATGTGCCGAAAACCATGGTTTACGAATTGGGACGCTGGATTAACTCTGATTATTCGTCGCGATCTGGTCCCAAGCGCGAAATCATTCCAAGATCGATCATCGAAAAAGCGCCAAGCGCGGAGTTAAAGCCAGATCAAAAGGATCAGGACACCCTTCCGCCCTACGAAGTTCTTGACGAGATCCTGCGCCTCTATGTAGAGGAAAATTTGAGCGCACGCGACATCGTCAACCATGGATTTGATGAAAAGACGGTGCGCTGGGTGCAGCGGCGTGTCGATCTAAACGAGTACAAAAGAGAGCAGGCCGCCCCCGGATTGAAAGTAACAAGCCGCGCGTTCGGCGTCGGTCGCCGGATGCCGATCGCACAAAAATATGTCGATTTGAATTGAGAGTTTTGCACCGTGCAGGAATCGAACCTGCAACCCAGTGATTAAGAGTCACTTGCTCTGCCAATTGAGCTAACGGTGCAACTAAAGTATTACCAGGCAAATGTTTAACCGAACGTGTATTTTCGTGTTTTATAAATCGGTGGCAGATTTGGTAGCATAAAATTACATGCATCGCTTTGCGTTTCAAAAAACAACCATTTTACGAAACTAAAACGACCTTTTAGTGCAAAATGTCCACCGATGGAAACCGTCGACCGATCTCGATCGCTGCGTCAGCGCTCGCGAGATTGGCCACGAAAGGATCGAGCTTGGCGTTTGGATGCCACCTGCGAATGGACGCGATGCCTTCCGACACGCGCGCTTCGGTGCGACCGCTAACGATAACGCGTGTGCATTCGGCAGCGAGCGATCTAACAATGGCGAAACCAATTCCGGCGGTAGAGCCGGTAGCCAAAGCGGTTTTATTTTCGAATTTCAATTTCATGGACGCTTCCGGTTGTGTGTTCCGTTCTGTGCTAACCCGTTAGGGCTAACCATTGTACGCTAGCCCTATCTTTATAGAAGCTGATATTGCGGTTGCTTAATGAAGTTGCGCCTTCGCGGGAGCCGGCGACTTTTGGTCGATCGTCGTGACGTCGTGACTGTTAGTGAGGTAGTCGTAGATGGCCGAGAAATCCTCCGTGTCGTGTCCGTCGCGCATGGCCAGTCGATATACTTCTTTGGTTATATTCGTTAAGGGCGTGGCCACGCCCGATTCGTACGCGCTCACCGTCGCGAGTTGCATGTCCTTTTGCATCCAGCGTAACGGAAATTCGGCGTC
>QHMQ01000045.1:0-4149 GCA_003217835.1 Verrucomicrobiota bacterium | reverse complement strand
TCTCCAAGTCGACCGTATCAGCTCCCACCCAAAAAATGAGCTTCGCTTCCGCGGCAGGGGGAGCGGAGCCGGTGACCGGCGCGTCGACAAAATGAACCTCGCGGCGCGCTGCCTCGGCGGCCATCTTCTTCGAGAACGATGGATTGACCGAACTGCAATCGACCCAAAGTGCATTTGGCCGGAGGTGATTTAAAAATCCATTGGCACCGAGAGCTGCTTGTTCGACTGCGTCGGGATGAGCCAGCATTGTGAACAACAGGTCCACTTGTTCGGCGAGTTTTGCCGGGGAATCAGAAAATGTTCCGCAGGGGCCGAGCAATGCCTCTGCTTTGGCGCGAGTGCGATTGAACACAACCAATGAGTAGCCGTGCTTCTGCAGATTCGCCGCCATACGACTCCCCATTATACCCAAACCAATGAATCCAATTTTCATTTTCATTCCTTTTCTTAGGTCGTTGTCACCAACTCCGGCTCGTTAACATTCTTTCCTTCGATCGTCGCGATCTCTTCATCGGTTAGACGAAGTTTAGCCGCGCCCGCGTTTCCCTCGACTTGCTTCGCGTTGCGCGCGCCGACGATCGCGCCAGTTACCGCAGGATTTTGAAGCACCCACGCGATGGCGATCTGTCCCGGCGGACGTCTATGGCGCTCGCCGACTTCTCGCAAGCGCCCAACAAGTGCGAGATTCTTTGAAAGCCTCGGCTCATGGAACTCGACGTCGCGACTCCGCCAATCGCTGTCGGGGAGTTTGGCTGCGCGTTCCCGCGTCATTGCACCGGTCAACAGCCCAGATGCCATAGGCGAATAGACAATCACGCCAAGGCCTTCCGATCGGCAGTAGGGCAGGGTTTCTTGCTCGACTTCGCGCCGAACTAACGAGTACGGAGGCTGCAAAGAAGTGATGGGAGCGATCACCTGCGCCCGGCGCATTTCCTCGACGTTGAAGTTGGATACGCCGATCCATCGGACCTTCCCTTCTTTTTGCAGTTGAGCCATCGCAGTCCAGCCTTCTTCCAAGTCCTCTGTCGGCCAATGGATTTGATACAAATCGATCACATCGACATTCAGCCGATGCAGACTGTCTTCGCACTCTCGGCGGATGGAATCCGCTCTCAAAGAGCGATGAACGTATCCTTGTTCGTCCCAGCGCAGACCACACTTGGTGAAAACGTATGGCCGTGGTCCGGGCCAGGTGTGCAGCGCGCGCGCGACAACCTCCTCCGAGTGGCCCATGCCGTAAACGGCTGCCGTGTCGATCCAGTTAACGCCAAGATCGAGCGCGCGATGAATCGCGGCAACGGACGCCTTGTCATCCTGCTCGCCCCAACCAAACTCCCAACCCGATCCACCGATAGCCCAGGCGCCAAAGCCGACTGGTGTGATGGACAAATCGGAATTACCGAGGCTCTTCGTTTTCATGCGAGACTTGGTGATAGATTTCGTTTTCGTGTTTCCTGTTCTCATAGGCTAAACCTTTCGTAATTTATGATTGGCGATGTCTTCTCGTTGGAAGTTGGAACGAGCCGTGGTTTCATCATGATCGGACGTTGTCGTTCAACTCGCCGTTGCCGGGGGCAAGCCGAGTGACTGCAGTGTGTCGGGTGATAGACTTCCGGTTACGCTTAGCCGCTTGGCCACTTGATACTTCACCACCGCGTCACGCGTCGTCGGTCCGAACACGCCATCGAGTGGGCCGGTGTAATAGCCCAGTTGCATGAGCTGCGTGTTATCGTACGGCTGATCGTCTGCGTAGTAATCGTACGGGTAGTAGTCGTCGGCGTAATACGGGAGGTAATCCCACGGGTAGAATCCGGCATCTAGTCCAAACCAGAAGCCGTCGTCAAAGACAAAGAACCGATTGTGGAAGAAATGTGCATGCCGCCGGTCCCAGTCGCGGTGCCAATTTGCGTCATGACGTTCAGCGATGTGGTCCGTCCGCCCATTCAATCCGCGTTGCGCAGCTGTTCCAGATGAACGTGACGCTGAAGCGATGGCCGCACGATTGGACGCTACCGCCGGTCGTTGCCCAACCTCATTGCGTGTCGAGCTGAAACGATTCTGCGGCCGATTAGACGCTGTTGTTGCGCCACGGGACGGAGTTACGGATCGGCCAGGTCGTCCAGAATAGACAGGTTGTCGATATGATGGACGCCCAAATGAAGAAAAGCGGGGTCCTGCGCCAGCAAAGTTCCGAACGCCACCTGAGAAGCGCGCTCCGCCAAAGCCGACTCCACCGCCGCGGCTGCCGACTCTGCCCCCAAAACCGCCACTACGAAACCCACCGCCATGGAAACCGCCGCCACCGCCAAAACCACCACCATGGAAGCCTCCTCCTCCACCACCACCACCGCCGCCGTGCCCAGCGGCCCATGTTGCGGGACCGAGCGCCACGAAGGTGATGCCAACTAGTAAACTAATTAAATGTTTTGTTTTCATGATTCACCGTCGCTCCCGCTGTGCTTAATAACCATGGCGCGTTCGCGAGATTTTGTGATGCCACCGGAGATGTATCGATCGCTCCCTCTTCAGAGTGAGTGGCAACGCACGATGAGCGGCCAAAACATGGCGATCGAAAGTGCCAACATCAGAAGCAATGCAAACATTAGGTAGGTTGGATGCGCACGGCGCGCCGCGACAAGATCGACATCCGGCCTTACCCGGAGCCTGGAAACCAAGCGCAAACTATCCGGATGATTATCGAAGATCAGAATGCGTCGTATCGTTTTGCAGCCAAGATCGGCTGGCATTGGTGGTACGACGATGGCGAAAATTTTCTTTCGAGCTGAGCCCGTAAAATCTCGAGGAAGCGAACTGCCGATGCGAGACACCCGAATCCATTTCGAATATTTTTGAGCGCTGGAGTCCAAAGTTGCGCCTGATCTGCGATCGTAATCAAACCGTGAGGTGTTCATGCTTCGACGGTATGGTCGCTCCTTACTCGCTGCCATTGCACGTGTGTGGGATTTTTTACTCTCCCGCGGGGGATGGTTGTCGCTGCCTCCTTTGGCTGATGAAGCGAAGGAGCCAGACCGATTACGAGCTTCCAATCCAGATCCCGACCAGAAACACCAACACTCCTCCGACAATCACTTGAAATGCAGCGCGGAGAAAGGGCGTATCCATATAGCGCTTTCGAATCCAGCTAATGACCAACAGCTCAATTGCCACGACTACAACAGCAATGGCTGTAGCAGTTCGGAAATTTGGAATCAAATATGGCAACGTGTGACCGATTCCTCCTGCCGTGGTCATCAATCCACAGACGATTCCACGCAGCAAAGGTTTGCCGCGGCCGGTCAGACTGCCATCATCAGAAGCTGCCTCAGCGAACGCCATTGAAATTCCAGCTCCGACGCTGGCGGCGAGGCCGACCAGGAGTGCGGCGTGGCTGTTGTGGGTCGCAAACGCGGCTGCAAAAACCGGCGCAAGGGTTGAGACCGAACCATCCATTAGTCCGGCCAGCCCGGGCTGCACGATTTGTAGAACGAACAATCGGCGATGGGCTTTCTCTTCCTGAGCCTTAACGTCAGGAGTCAGGTATTCCTTTTGGAGATTGTCGGCCAGGGTCACATGCTTTCGCTCCGCCTCAGCTAAGTCTCCGAGTAGTTTCCGCGTTGGCGCGTCGCTGACTTTATCAGCAGCACGCTCGTAGAAACGTCGCGTCTCTGTCTCCATTATTTCCGCCTGGCGCCGAACCGTATTGATTCCCATCGGCCGGATCATCCAAACCGGTTTGCGGTGCACGAACCCCTTCACGTCTTCACGACGGATTAGCGGAATGTGTTCGCCAAAACGGCGACGGTATTCCTCAATTAGTCTGCGACGATGCTCATCCTCTTCCGCTTCCATTTCCTTAAAGATTTGGGCGGTTGCCGGGTAATCGGCTTTCAATCCCGCGGCGAAGTCCGCGTAAATGCGCGCATCCGTTTCCTCGGACGAAATTGCCAGTGCAAGGATTTCCTGTTCAGACAGGTCTTTGAAATTTTTTGCCAAGGGACCTCCTGCCGTTATGAACTAAGGATGCGAATATTATTTCTTCGCTGCCGGAGGACTGGGCGAAGCAACTGGCGCCGGCGCGACGCGGACTGTTGTTCCGGTGGTCAGGGAATCGGAGGGATTGACGATTACTTTGTCGGATTCAGTGACGCC
>QHMQ01000153.1 GCA_003217835.1 Verrucomicrobiota bacterium | reverse complement strand
ACGATACGGACCATATGGGTATCCGTAACCGTACGGAGCCGTCGTGTAATTTACATAAATCCAAGTCTCAGTTGGACGGCCGCGCATATTGCCCACAATTTTCCGATCGGGCGAGCCCCAGGCCAGCCACACTGCATTTTGCGACATACCCGCGCGAATCTGTCCTTGGCTGACAAGCGATTGGTCCCTCGGAGAAAGAGTTTGGTAAATTTCGGGGTGGCCGGAGATTCGCGTCTCGGTCGTGGAACAACTCGCAAGAACTAGCGCGCTGGCGGCGATGCCGAGGGTCGGAGTCCTGAAAAAGAACGGACGCTTCATAGGAAAAATGATACAGTCGCCGAGTTATGAGTCAATCATGTCACTTCCTTGATTCAACTCCGCATTAACCGTAACGTTACGCTCGAATGCAAGATCGGTACGGCCATCGCATTTCCTATCTGCGTGTCTCGATCACAGACCGCTGCAACGAGCGCTGCACCTATTGCATGCCGCATGAGTTGCAGGAGTGGTTGCCGCGGGAAGAAATCCTGAATTTCGAGGAAACCTTGCGCCTCATTCGCATTGCAACCGATCTGGGTGTGTCGAAGGTCAGGATCACCGGGGGCGAGCCGCTCACTCGCCGCGGGGTGCTCGATCTTATTCGTGAACTTCCGAAAATTCCAGGCCTTCGCGACATAGGTCTTTCCACGAACGGGACACTGCTCGCGCGGGAAGTTGAGCCGCAACGGACAATGGCGGCAGCTTTACGAAGCGCCAGCGTGAGATCGGTCAACATTTCGCTCGATACATTGAATCGAAATGTTTATTCCGAAATCACCGGGCGCGATTTACACCCACAAGTCCTAAACGGGATCGATGCCGCCATCACAGCAGGATTCGATCAAATCAAATTGAATACGGTCCTGATGCGCGGCCGAAATGAAGACCAATTAATTCCGCTAATCGAGTTTGCTGCGGCGCGTAATTTAATTCTGCGTTTCATCGAGATGATGCCCGTTAGCACGAGAGAAGTTCTCGGTGACGAAAATTTCATATCGATTTCTCAGGCGAAGCGGGTGATCGAATCGCGTTATGGCAGCCTGATTCCAGAGCCGGAGTTTCGAACGAATGGACCAGCCTCTTACTATCAGATCCCGAGCCGTCAACAACGCATCGGTTTTATCGGTGCGATGACGAACCTTCACTTTTGCGAGAGCTGCAACAAACTTCGTCTCACTTGCGATGGAAAGTTACGTCCTTGTCTTGGTAGCTACCTCGAGTTCGACATCATGAAACCACTTCGAGCCGGCGCGAGTGATGAGGAACTCAAACAGTTTTTCCTCGACGTTGTCGATCGAAAGCCGGAGCAGCACGATTTTCGCGACAATTACAAGCCTGGCCGCAAAATGGTTGCAATTGGCGGCTGATCGATGAGGCGTCTCACCCATATCGCCGCCGACGGCTGCGCACAAATGGTCGATGTCTCGGCCAAGCCGCTCACCGCGCGGACCGCAGTTGCAACAGGAAAAATCCGGCTTCAGCGCGAAACGCTCGGCCTGATTTCTAATGAGCAAATCGCGAAGGGCAACGTCTTTGCGACCGCGCGGATTGCCGGCATCCAAGCTGCCAAACAAACCGCGCATCTCATTCCGCTCTGCCACACCTTGCCGTTAAGTGAGGTCAAGATAGAAATCGTCACGTTAAACAATCACGCGGAGGTGAAATGCACCGCCCGGACTGTTGCGCAGACCGGCGTCGAGATGGAAGCGCTTACCGGCGTAGCCGTCGCGCTGCTCACGATCTACGACATGTGCAAAGCCGTGGATAAAGAGATGGAGATTTCGGATGTGCGTTTGGTAGAGAAGACCAAAAGCCCCTCTAGCGGCGGTCTATGACCCCCGGAACCAAAGCAGACGACGCTCATAAAGCGCCGCTACAATAAAGTGCAAATACAAGTTGGAATCATCACAATTTCGGACCGCGCGAGCGCCGGCGAATACAAGGACCTCGGCGGACCGGCACTGAAAGAAGCTGCACAAAAAGCAGGCTGGCAGGTTCTTTCTGAAGCGATCGTCCCGGATGACGCACGACGCATTCAGGAAACAATTCGTTCCTTTTCTCAGCAAGGCTGCGGCTTGATTTTGACGACGGGCGGGACAGGAATTGGTCCGCGCGATGTCACTCCGGAGGCAATCCGCGCGATCACGCGCGCGGAACTGCCCGGTTTTGGAGAAGTGATGCGCGCTGAATCGATGAAGATCACGCCGAACTCGATTCTGTCGCGCAGCCTGGCAGCGATTGTCGATCTTTCACTGGTGATCGCACTTCCGGGAAAGCCGAGCGGCGCTGTGGAATGTCTCGGCTTTGTCCAGGGCGCAATTTCGCACGGGGTCGCGTTGGCGCAGCGCGTGCCGACTTCGTGTTGAATTGGTGGGGCGCGATCTCCGAGCGCGCCGACGAAAATGTAGCCACGACTCTGCTGGCCTGCATGGCGCGTCTCACAGAGGCGCGGCTACAGCCTTGATCTTCAGTCCGGATAAGTCAGCAATCGCATTAATTGCTTGCCGTATTCAGTGAGATGGGCACTGGAGGATCGGCCAGAAATTTCATCGCGTGTCAAATAGGAATAATCGATGGCGCTTTTCTCAACGTAACTCAGTTCTGGCTGCGTCACGTGTTTGTCGCTTGGTTCTATCTTCAGCGGGATCTCCGAGCGCGCCGACGAAAATGTAGCCACGACTCTGCTGGCCTGCATGGCGCGTCTCACAGAGGCGCGGCTACAGCCTTGATCTTCAGTCCGGATAAGTCAGCAATCGCATTAATTGCTTGCCGTATTCAGTGAGATGGGCACTGGAGGATCGGCCAGAAATTTCATCGCGTGTCAAATAGGAATAATCGATGGCGCTTTTCTCAACGTAACTCAGTTCTGGCTGCGTCACGTGTTTGTCGCTTGGTTCTATCTTCAGCGGCAATCCCGAGCGTGCGAAAGAAACTTCCCACGACGATTTTTCGTTCCCGCGACTGCTGGCCAGCATCCACGGATAATCTTTCGGCAGTTCGAAATGTGATGATTTAGGTAGGCTCACTTTGTAAAATGTTTCTTCGCCCTGAAGAAATTGGGGAATCGTAAGTGAAGGATTTCTGCGTAAAGCGAGGTACAGCCGCGCGATATCGAGACCGGCGAGATTGATCCCGTTGTAAATGCCGTTGTGATTTGGGTCGTCTTTGAAAAATGCATCGTGCCAT
>QHMQ01000152.1 GCA_003217835.1 Verrucomicrobiota bacterium | reverse complement strand
TGCGTTGGACCAGTCGAAAGAAGCGCTGATCCATGCCGTCAAGGCAACGGAATTGAATCCGAACGATGGGGCGGCGTGGTACTACCGGGGTGTGCTCGAAGCGGGGCGCGCGGATTTTCCAGCGGCCATCGAATCGTTAACGCGCTCGCTGAAACTCGGCGAAACGCTGGAAGCACTGCGGAAACGCGAGAACTGCCAGCGTCGCATCGGCAGAATCGATAATGCAAATGCAGATCTGAAGCGCATCCGCGAATTGGAATGAGACGCGCGACTTTCATTCTGATTTCTGTTTTGATCGCGGCGAATCTTTACGCAGCTCCGAAGGAAACCAAATCGAACACGAAACCGGATGCGGGCGGCGTGGTGATCGAACCGAGCGAAGGTGAAATTGCAGCCGGAGCGGAACTCACGATCACCTTTCCAAACGCGATGGCCGGCACGGACAAGATCGACATGAGCGGCCAGCCATCTCCGTTCATGAGCCAGCCAAAAATTGAAGGCGACTTTTTGTGGAAGAGCCAAACTGAAGGGGTGTTTAAGGTCAAAGCCGTGGTCGCCGGCGCGACACATCGTTTGACGCTGGTGCGCGATCTAAAGGACGCGAGCGGCACACGCGTGGACGCGCCCAGTTGGAGCGCGGAGTTTAGCGCGGCGCCGTTTTCGATCACGAGCGATTTTACCGAGCAGGAACAGCTCGATTCACAACCGCAAATCCCGCTCGATTCCACCTACAACGTGCGCCTCACCGAAGTCGCCGAGCACGCTTATTTTCAAGACCGTGATTCACGCCAGCGTTTTCCGGTTGATGTGATTTTGCGCAGCGACGAGAAGCTTTCGGAACAACCGGAAGCGCAAGAGTTTCGCGTTGCGCCACGGCAACCGCTGCCGATGGGACGCACCTACGATCTCATCATTAACGGATTGCTCGATGCAAAAAGCCGCCGCCTTTTACCGTATCTAAAAGTTTTGCCAGCGGGTAAAACGGTGCCGCTCAAAGTTGAATGGGTCGTCGCGTACAATACTCCATTCGAAGAACCGACGATCGAGATCAAGTTCAGCGACGCTGTCGATCCCGGTGAGATCACCGCCGACCGCATTCACATCGAGCCGGCGGTGAAAGATATGCAACTGCTCCCGAGCGGCGACAGCGTTACGATAAAAGGCAAATTCGATCTTACCCAACGCCATCGCGTCACGATTTCGTCCGAGATCAAAGGCGAGCGCGGTTACGGACTGGCCGAGCAATCGCGCTGGGGCGCGACGTTTCATCCGCAAGAGCCGACGATTCTGTTTCCGGCGTCGCAGATTTTTCTGCGCGCGCGTCCGGAACTGCGGTTCACATTTTTCCAAGTCAATACCCCAGCGGTCACATGGAAACTGGCACGAATTCCGCTGGAGAAATTACCGGCAGTCAACATGCGTGTTCGCGAGTTCGAGAAAGACGCACTCGATCCGGTTACCGGAAAGGTAATTATCGATCCTCGCACTGGCTTCAATAAGCAATTTCAAACCGAGTTGCTCGTCGATGGGTTCAATCTGCCGGTCGTCGCCAGCGGCACGACTGAAGCGGCGAGCGGCGACGGAAAAAAGCAGCGTGACATTCATTGGACGTCGCCAAAAGGCGAGCCGCTCAACGGCGCGTACTTAATAGAGGCGAGCGCGACGCTCGGCAACGGGCGCATCATCGGGAATCGCTCGATCATTTGCACGAGCGATTTCATCCTCACGCAAAAACGAACGCCGACCAAAGTGATCATGCGCGTGACCAAAATGTCCGACGCGCAGTCGGTCGTCGGAATGACCGTGCGCGCGGTTACGAATGAGAGCGTCGAGATCGCGCGCGCGACTACGGATGCCAAAGGCATGGCCACGTTTGACCGCGACAAAGTTTTCCCGGCGAAAGGTTCGAGCGCGCATCTTTTCATCGCCGACACGCCGAACGGACCGGCGATCCAATTTGCCGAAGCCGGAAGTTATCCTTCCGGCGAGCGAAGCGGTCTCGCGGCAAAGCCGCACGCCGAAATCATCACCGACCGCAATCTCTACCGGCCGGGGCAGACCGTAAAGATGAAGGGGATTGTGCGCGATGTTTCCGACGCAGGCCTCGCTATTCCAACTGCGACTGATGCGCAATGGCGCGTGATGGAAGGGGACGGCAATCGAGTTGTCGGCGAAGGCAATGTTACGCTTTCGTCCTATGGCGGATGGGAGGCCGAATGGAACGTGCCGGAAAAAGCTAAGCTCGGAGATTACATAATCGATTGTCGCGTAAGTGGGAAGGATTACGAGGGCTCGACCAGGATCAGCATCGAAGAATATCGGGTGCCGCTTTTTTCCGTCGTGGTTGAGGCGAAGCCTGAGGTCGGGCAAACCGCGCACGCGCATGTTTCGTCCGCTTATTTTCACGGCGCTCCAAACGCGGGCGCGCGCGTGCATTGGAAGGCAAACTGGACCGTGACTCCCGAATTCAGCAGCGACAGTGAAAACAACGAATACAAAAAGCGATACAACGCCTTCGCCGAGATCGGACCGCGTCTGGATCCCCAAAGCGAGGAAATCAAGACAATCGAAGGCGCCGCCAAACTTGATAAGCACGGCTTCGCCAACTTCGCGTGCGAGTCGCCATTCAAAGACAACGCCGCGATTAGCCGCGCGAATGTTTCCTGGCGCGCCGAAGTCACTTCGCTCGATGGCCAAACGATCGTGGGGGGTGACATGGCGCCGCTTTTTTCGGCGGAAACGCGGCTCGGCATACGCGCGAACGAAAAGCCCGGGAAACCCAGCGGGGTCGATGTCAGCATCGACGCGATCGATAAGGACGACGCGAAAGTCCAGGGCGTCGCCGTGCATGTCGATCTGTTCCATGTCACGACGAAAGTAGCGAAGGAGCAACTCGCGCCGTTCGTTTATCGCTATCGCAACACCGATCAGTTTGCCAAAGTCGCGTCGCAAGAAGTGAAAACGCCGGCCGCATTTGTTTTTCCGGCGATGGAAACCGGCCGCTATGTCGCCGCCGCCAGTGCACCTGCTGGGAAAACGCCGCTCGTGAGTGATGAAACTACGGTCAGTGGCGAACAACCGGCCGAGCTTGCCGTCCAAAACGAAACTCCAGGCGTCATTCGGCGGTGTCGCCTGGGTTTCGGTCGAGACCGATGAAATTCTCGACACGCTGCTTGTTCCGCTTTCCGGTAACGCTGGTCGCATTGAGGTACCGGTCAAAAAGGAATATGCGCCCAACGCAACTGTCTCGATTTATCTGGTGAAGCCGGGCGGCAAGAACGAATTGCCACGCGAACGTTTTGCTTCTTCGGAGATAGAAGTGCGCCGGCCAGATCGCGAATTAAAAATCGAGTCGCATCTCGCTAATGCTTCGGTAAAGCCGGGTGAAACTGTTCGCGGCGACGTGCGGGTCACTTCGGAAGGCAAGCCGATTAGAGATGTAGATCTTGTGGTATTCGCCGTGGACGACGCGGTCTTGAAACTGGGCGACTGGAAACTGCCGAAGGTCCTCGAAAATTTTTATCGCCGAAATCCATTTTCGGTCCGGAGCTATCAATCGCTCGAACGTTACATCGAGGAAATCAAACTGCCGAGCCTGACGGAAAAAGGGTTTATCATCGGCGGCGGCGAGGAAGAAAGGATTCCGAACGTGACTAACGTGCGGAAAGAATTCAAGACGCTTGCATTTTGGCAGGGCAGTTTGAAAACCGGCAAGGACGGCAAAGCGGAATTTAATTTTACCGCGTCGGACAATCTTACGACGTATCGCGTCGTCGCGATTGGTCAAACGAAGGCGAACCAATTCGGCGGTGACGCGAGCGCGACGGTGAAGGTTTCCAAGCCGCTGCTTATCAACGCCGCGCTGCCGCGTTTTCTGCGCGATGGCGATGAAGTTGAACTGCGCGCAGTCGTGCAGCAAAACTTTGCCGACTCGGAGGAGATCGCTGCGCGCTGCGTGACGGATGCGAGTTGCAAATTGATCGGCAGCGATTACGCCGCGCAAACCGCGGCGCGCGATGCGCCCACCGTCTTCCGATTCAAAGCGCAAGTGCACGATGTCGATCTTGCGCCGGTAAAAATTCGTTTCGAAGCGGTGGCGAAATCGGACACGAAAATGTCTGACGCGATTGAGATCACGTTGCCGGTGCAACCGCCCACGATCACGTGCAAGGAAAGTGTGGCCGGGCCGTTCACCGGACCGCAGTTCGACGCGCAATCGAAGATGCCTAACGACTGGAAACGCGGTCGTGGTAAACTCGCAGTCACGGTCTCGACTTCGCCGTGGCTGCCAAAAATCGCCGGGCTGCCGGTGATTCTCGAATATCCACACGGCTGTTTCGAACAAATCTCGACCAAGCTGCTCGGTTACAGTTTTCTCGCGAACTTGCTGGCTTATCTGCCGGATGCGGCCACGCGCGACGCCGAATATCGACAAGTGCTCGAGCGCGGCATGAAACAATTCAACGACTCGCTGCTCTCT
>QHMQ01000165.1 GCA_003217835.1 Verrucomicrobiota bacterium | reverse complement strand
GTTTGCCACGAATCAGGCAAAATCGGTTCCAGTGCGTGTGACCGCGGCGACTGGACCAATTAAAGGGCAACTCAAATTGACCGCGCCCGATGGCTGGCACGTTGATCCAGCTGCTGTGCAGCTCGATCTGAAGGGAGCCAATGCAGAGACGATGGCGGCATTTACGGTCAAACCGCCGGAGCAAAATAGTGAGGGAACGTTGCGGGCCATCGCTTCCATCGACGGTCGTGAATATTCCTTCGGACGCGTCCGCATTTCCTATCCGCACATCGGCGCTCACACTCTGATGCCAACGGCGGAGGTCAAAGTGGTTCGCGCGGATATTCGCAAGAAAGGAGAGCGCCTCGGTTACATTCCT
This sequence comes from Verrucomicrobiota bacterium, assembly GCA_003217835.1. Lineage (GTDB taxonomy): Bacteria > Verrucomicrobiota > Verrucomicrobiia > Chthoniobacterales > UBA10450 > Udaeobacter. The sequence continues at coordinate 2,629 of QHMQ01000165.1, read as the reverse complement.
GGTGCCGGTGACGATGTTCCGGAGAGCCTCCAGCAGATCGGTTACACGGTGAAGATCTTAAGCGACGGCGATATCACAGCGAAGAACCTGGCGCAGTTCTCTGCTGTAGTGCTCGGAATCCGCGCCTACAATACGGATGATCGAATATCCACCTGGCTGCCGGAGCTATTTGCGTACGTAAAAAATGGGGGAGTCGCAATCGCTCAGTACAACACCACGGCCGATCTCAAAACCAAGGAAATGGCGCCGTATCCATTGGAAATTTCGCGGGACCGCGTTACGGACGAAAATGCCGAAGTGCGCATTCTGGCCCTCAATCATCCACTAATGACCACTCCCAATAAGATCACGTCGAAGGATTTCGAGGACTGGGTGCAGGAACGTGGCCTCTATTTCCCTAACAAGTGGGATCCCGCCTGGACGCCGATTCTGTCGTGCAACGATCCGAAAGAAAAACCGCTCGATGGCGGCCTGCTCGTGGCGAAGTCAGGCAAAGGCTTCTTTATCTACACGAGTTATTCGTGGTTTCGGCAGTTGCCAGCTGGCGTTCCGGGGGCATACCGCCTGTTTGCCAATATGGTGTCGCTCGGAAAATGAGCATGCGTGATAACGAGCCGGACGCGCGTTCCTGGCGCAAAGCATATGGCTTGGCGCTCTCCCTCTTTGTCCTGGAGGTTGCGCTGCTCTATCTCTTCACCGTCCGGTTATTGTGAACCGGCTGGATTATCTCGTTCTTGTCGCCACGATTCTGGCGATTCCGCTGTATGGTCTTTGGCGAACTCGCTGGGATCCTTCTCTCGGCCAATACCTCAAGGGGGACGCAAGCATTCGCTGGGCAACGATCGGGCTCTCCGTGCTCGCGACCCAGGCAGGACCGATCACGTTTCTTTCCATGCCCGGCCAGGCCTACGAGAGTGGGATCGGGTTCATCCAAAATTATTTTGGGCAACCACTCGCGCTCATTGTGGTGTGCGCGGTTTTCGTTCCGATCTATCAGCGGCTGAAAGTTTATACAGCCTATCAATACCTGGGCCAGCGATTCGATCGCAAGACACAACTGCTCGGCGCATTTTTGTTCCTCGTGCAAAGAGGAATAGCAGCCGGAATCACAATCTATGCGCCGGCCATTGTTCTGTCTGCGTTGCTCGGATGGCGATTGAACCTAACGATCTGGCTTGCCGGTGGTCTGGTTATTATCTACACGGTCGCAGGCGGGACCAAGATCGTCAGCATCACGCAACGGTATCAGATGATTGTGATCTTAATCGGCATGGCGATCGCGTTTGCGGTCGCAGTTTACCGGTTATCGCTCGAGTTGCCGTTCGGTCATGCTTTGTCCGTGGCCGGCAAGCTGGGAAAATTGGAGGCGGTCGATTTTTCGTTTGACCCGCACAAACGCTACACTTTCTGGTCGGGCCTGATTGGCGGCTTCTTTCTCGCGCTCTCCTATTTCGGTGCGGATCAATCGCAAGTGCAACGTTATCTTGCGGGGGGTTCGCTGAAGGAGAGCCGTTTGGGATTGCTTTTCAACACTGTGGTGAAGGTACCGATGCAATTTTTTATTCTGCTGCTCGGTGCGCTCGTGTTCATGTTTTATCAATTCGAGAAGCCACCTATCTATTTCAATCAGCCGGCCTACGAACGCGCGGTCGAGCGCGGCTATGCTCAGCAGTTGGCGACTTTGCAGACGCAATTTGATGACGTCTTTGAGCGGAAACGCGCCGCCATTCGCGAAGTCTCCAGCGAATCGTCGGCAACTTCGTCAAGCGAGCGTGACGCGGCCATGACCAAAGTGCGCGAACTCGACGCGCAGGCGCACGAGGTGCGCAATCGAATCAAGTCAGTTCTCGAGCAATCCGGCGCGGATCCGAAAAGCAAAGAATCGGATTACGTATTCATTACTTTCATTCTCCAACAAATGCCGCATGGGCTTGTCGGATTGCTGATCGCAGTGATCTTGTGCGCGACTATGTCGGCGACGGCGGCAACTCTGAATGCGCTCGGCTCAACTACGGCGATCGACTTTTATCGTCCACTGATTCGGCCAGACGCGAGCGACCATCATTATGTGGTAGCGGCGAAAGCGCTGACGGCGGCGTGGGGTTTGATCGCCATTGCGGTCGCCTCTTTTGCCAACCTTGTCGAAAACCTGATCGAAGCGGGCAACATCCTTGGCTCGGTATTTTATGGCAGCATCCTTGGCCTCTTTTTGGCCGCATTTTTTGTTCGGAGAGTCAGGGGCTCGGCCGTGTTCTTCGCAGCGCTCACTGCCCAGTCGCTCGTCTTTGTGTTGTTTGCGACCACGAGTATCGGCTACCTCTGGTACAATTTTATTGGATGCGCGGCCGTGCTGGTCCTGGCGCCTTTGCTGCAGCAAACTATCTTTCGCGCTACAGAATCTCCCGCCGGGGTATGATCCTCATTTCGAGCGATGGATCACCCGATCATTTGTTTTGGCCAACAGCCGTGCGGATTTTTTCCCAAGCGGTTTCTGTTCGCTAAGATTATCACAGCGCGGCGTCTCCAGAAAGAGATCGGGGGAGAAATCGTCTTTTTCTTTCATGACAGCGATCACGATCCGCGCGAAACGATTACAATTATGCGAGACCGGAGCAGCGGCCACGACGTA
>QHMQ01000164.1:285-3786 GCA_003217835.1 Verrucomicrobiota bacterium | reverse complement strand
TCCACGTCGGATGTTTGAGCGCTTGCTCCGGCGTGAGATCGACAAATTCGTTTGCGGACCTTTCACGAAACGGGCCACCGGAAGCCGTCAAAATAATCCGACGCACATCCGATGAACGGCCATCGAGGCATTGAAAGATCGCGTTGTGCTCGCTGTCCACGGGCAAAACATGCACGCTATTTTCACGCGCTTCGCGCATCACAATCTCGCCTGCCATCACGAGAATTTCCTTGCTCGCCACGGCCAGATCTTTACCCGCTTCAATCGCAGCGAGGGCGGGACGTAGCCCGCCAGTACCGACTATTGCAACCAGCACCATGTCCGCATTTGTCAGGGCAGCGATCTCGCGCAATCCTTCTTCCCCCGCCAAAATCCGCGGCTTGTACTCGATCGCTTTACGCAAGACGTCGATCTTGGTTTTATCGACCAGGCAAACCGATTCCGGTCGCACCTTGTTCGCCGCCGCCGCCAGTTTTTCGGCGTTGCTGTTCGCCGCAAGGCCCACAATCTCCATTCGCTCCGGAATGTCGCGTGCGACTTTCAGCGAGCTCTCGCCGATCGATCCAGTCGCCCCCAGAACAACGACACGTTTGCGTTTCATTTAGACAGAACGAACAAAATAATTCCGAAAAATTAGGAGGCGTGCTCTTTACGGAACACGAATCACCAGCCGCAGATAGAAAAACAAAAGCGGCGCGGTGAACAGCAGACTATCCAAAAGATCCAGCGCGCCGCCAATTCCGGGCAGTAAATTCCCCGAGTCCTTCACGCCAGTGCTGCGCTTGATAATTGATTCTGCCAAATCACCGACTACCGCCGCGAATCCAAGCAGCAAACCAAGGATGGTGGCGTGGGTCCAAGTGAGCACAGACAAATGGCCCGGCATTAATTTGAACAACCCCAAGCTGCAAAGCAGCGCAAGGATAATTGCGCCAAAAAAACCCTCCCAAGTCTTTTTTGCACTGATGTGCGGAACCATGAGATGCCGGCCGACGACGCTCCCGGTGAGGTACGCGCCCATATCGCTGAATTTCGTCACCGCAATCAGGTAGAGGCAGTAAAACTGTCCGGTCACTGCGCCCGTGCTGGAGCGCGGCATTAGATAAAAGATTTTAGTGATGAAATTGAACAGCCAGAGCACGTAGAGCAGACCGAAGAGCGGGTAGGCCATTGTTTGCAGCGGTTCGTCATGGCGCAGTCGCGCGAACATCTGTCGCGCGAACACGGTCAACAGGAAAAACACCAGGACCGCGACTTCAAAATCGTAAGAGTGCGCCGGTCCCATCCTCGCGAAATAATAAAAACTCCCTACGAGCATGACGGCGCCGCAGATCAGTCCAGTAATTTTGAAATTCGGCAGGCCGCGATGATCGAGCATGCGGTAAAATTCCCAAAGGGCGATCAAGCCGAACGCGCTGACCAACGCGTAAAATGCAAGTTCGTGGCCCGAGAAGGCAATAATTAACGCAACCGACCAAAGCGCGATCGTGGTGATGAAGCGTACAATGAAAGTGGAGCGCGGCGTGACGGTATTCGGCTCGGCGTGTTCAATTGTTGTCGGCATCGTTGTCATCATCTCGACCGGAAACAGGTTTGTCCACAGATTACAGAAATCTCCCTGAGATTGCTTGTCGCTCCTGATCTCTGACTTCTGATTTCCTGCTTTCCTGCGTTGCCGATTGGCCTAATTTCTTGCCGTGCAGAAGACGATGCAGGCGGTGGTGAAAAGCCGCGCCGAGCCAGGGTTGTGGCTCGATGAAGTTCCCGTTCCGAAAGTCAAAGGTGACGACGTTCTTATCCGCGTCGTCAAAACGTCAATCTGCGGCACCGATGTACACATCTACAATTGGGATGAGTGGGCGCAAAAAACGATTCCAGTGCCGATGACGATCGGTCATGAATTTGTCGGTGTTGTCGATCTTGTCGGCGATCACGTGAAAGGATTCGCGGCCGGTGATCTCGTTGTCGGCGAAGGTCACATCACGTGTGGACATTGCCGTAATTGCCTTGCCGGCCGGCGTCATCTTTGTCCGAATACGCAAGGCGTGGGCGTGAATCGCCCCGGCGCGTGGGCGGAGTTCGTCGCTATTCCGCAATCAAATTGCTGGCACGCCGACCCGTCCATCTCGCTCGATGTGCTTTCTTGTTTCGACCCGTTAGGCAACGCCGTGCACACCGCGCTGTCGTTTGATCTCGTTGGCGAAGACGTGCTGATCACCGGCGCGGGTCCGATTGGTTGCATGGCAATTCCAATCTCCAAACACGCCGGCGCGCGCCACGTCGTAATTACCGACATCAATCCCTATCGTCTCGATCTTGCGCGCAAAATGGGAGTGACCTTCGCGCTCGATGTTCGCACCGAAAAACTCAGCTACGCCATGGAGAAACTCGGAATGAAAGAAGGTTTCGATGTCGCGCTTGAGATGTCCGGCAGCCCGAAAGCGTTCGATGACATTTTACCGAACATGTTTCACGGCGGCAAAATCGCGGTGCTGGGCATCATGCCTCGCAGCGCCGCAATCGATTGGAACCTTGTCGTCTTCAACCAGCTCACCATTAGAGGAATCTACGGACGCGAGATGTACGAGACCTGGTACAAAATGACCGCGCTCATCCAAAGCGGGCTCGACATCTCACCCGTCATCACTCACCGCTTTCCCTACACGCAATTCAAAGAAGCCATCGAGCTCATGAAATCCGGCAACTCCGGCAAGATCGTCCTCGATTGGAGCGAGCGCTGAACGCGGAAACCCGGATTACAGAGAGGTGTCTTTTCGGGGCAGCGCACGCGTCCCGCGTGTGATCTTGGCGTCCTCGTCAAAGTGAAATTTTGATCGCTGCGACGGACCTCTTTCTGCTAAAGACAATGGTTCGCGTCAGCGGGACGCTGACGCCAGCAGGCGTGACGCCTGCGCGACCCTGCACTAATGCAGCGCGGCCGCTTGTTCGTGGCGGCCTTCCAGCTCGAGCACCATCCGTTTGATGTGTTTGTAGTCCTGATGTGATTGCAGAAACTGCAAACTTTGTTGCGGATCGCCCCATTGCAGGATCTGGACCGTCTCTTGACGAGCGCCCCAGGTGTTCATGTCGCGCGAATTCGCCATGTAGAGATCGATCGTGTTACGGCCGGAAAGCGCCCAACCGTAATCATCGACGCGATACATTTGCCCGGTCGATAACATGCGAAATGTCGTCCCCATCGGCCAACGCGACCAGTCAGCCGCCGCGCTGCCGATTACTGGCGCTTTTGCAACTGCGGTAGCGCGCTTCACGACACGCGTCGTTCTCGTGACGCGTGTTGTCGTTTTGACGCGGGCGGTTGTCCTGGTTTCATCCATGGAAAACGGTTGCAGAACTACGCCTGAGTTCGACACCCGGCGGACTTCGACATCGTCGCTTTCCGAAACCGGAATTGCGCGCAAAACATTTTCAGCGCGATGAATCGGCGCACCGGCGGCATGCAGTTCTCCACCGAGCGCGTTGTGATTGGTGTATTCCCGA
>QHMQ01000164.1:0-257 GCA_003217835.1 Verrucomicrobiota bacterium | reverse complement strand
GGCAAAGCACGCGTGCTCGTCGTCCCGCAGGCACTGAGGAGGAGCGCACCGGTCGCGGCGAGCGATGGAAGGTATATTCGGGAGCTACGCAAGGGAGATCGGGCGAGTTATTAACAGTTATTCACAACCCTTGGCAAGCCTATTTTTCAAAGAAATTCGCCACGGTTGTCATTTTCTAATCCGTGAAAATCTGCGTTAATCTGTGACTCAATTATGCTCGCCGAATTCAAACAACAGATCTCCAGCACACTGGAGGA
>QHMQ01000163.1 GCA_003217835.1 Verrucomicrobiota bacterium | reverse complement strand
TCGTAGCGCGTACGATTGTCGATGTTTCAGTCCCGATTGTGTCCGCGATCGGGCACGAGATCGATTTCACGATCTGCGATTTCGTCGCCGACGTGCGCGCGCCAACGCCGAGCGCTGCTGCGGAATTGATCGTGCCGGACGTTGTCGATCTTCGGCGGCGAATCGATGGGTGCGAACGCGCGGTTAGCCGCGAACTGATCAAGCGACTGCGCGACGCACAGCAAGAAATCGATGTCGGACGCGAAACTTTGCGCCGGTGCCTCGCGCACAGGGTTGACAATTATAAGCGAGGTCTCATGCACCTGGCGAGCGCGCTGCAAGCACGCAGTCCCGCGCGCGAGATCGGCATACGACGCAATCGTTTCGTTGATTTGCGTCGACGCCTCAATACGTCGCCTCTCCGCCTTGTTGAAAATGCTAAGCAACGTTTCGTTCGAACCGAGGGAATCCTGCGCGTGCTCGGCCCTGACGCAACGTTGCGCCGTGGTTATAGCATCACCACAGATGAGAGCGGAAAAGTTATCCGAACCGTCGCTGCGGTCTATCCGCGGATGAAAATTCATACGCGCGTTAATGACGGGGAGTTTGGATCTGATGTAGCAGTGGTTGTGCCAACTACTGAATCCAATAATTAGGTTTTTGGCACCAGCGCCTTCAAAATTACCTTTCCAACTTGAACGCCACGGTGGCCAGGGGCGGAAGATGGATCAAAATCGAATACTCGCGGCCCATCCATTGCCGGTCTTCGCTTCGCACGCCCCCGTAGTTGCCAATGTTGCTGCCGCAGTAGGTCTGGGCGTCGGTATTGATGATCTCGCGGTAAAACCCTGATTCGGGAACACCGAGTCGGTAATTGTGGTGCACCACGGGCGTAGCATTCACGACAAACGCAATCATCTCGCCGGCGCGCGATTTTCTCAAGAATGCAACGACGCTATTATCGGCATCGTGAAAATCGATCCAATCAAAGCCTGCGTAACTGTCGTCCTGGTCCCACAAGGCCGGCTCGCTTTTGTAAGTGTAATTGAGATGCTGAACGAGCCGGCGTAGCCCGTCGTGGCGAGGCAATTCACTCAGCTGCCAGTCGAGACTCGTGTCGTGATTCCACTCGTTCTTCTGGCCAAATTCGACACCCATGAACAACAGCTTTTTGCCGGGATGCCCATACATCCAGGCCAGAAACATCCGGACATTGGCAAACTTCTGCCATTCGTCGCCTGGCATCTTGGATAGCAGCGAACGCTTGCCATAGACAACTTCATCATGGCTGAGGACGAGAATGAAATTCTCCGAAAACGCGTAGAGCAGCGAAAAAGTGATGTTGCCGTGATGATAACGGCGATAAATCGGATCGAGGCTCATATATTGAAGGAAATCGTGCATCCAACCCATATTCCATTTGAAACCGAACCCGAGGCCGCCCAAGTAAGTCGGACGCGACACACCGGGCCAGTCGGTTGATTCCTCGGCGATGGTGATGATGCCAGGGAAACGCTCGTAACAAACTTCGTTGAACCGTTTCAGGAAATAAATCGCATCGAGATTTTCTCGGCCGCCGTAAACGTTCGGGATCCACTGCCCAGGTTTGCGCGAATAGTCGAGATAAAGCATCGAGGCGACCGCATCCACGCGTAGCCCGTCGATGTGATATTGGTCGAGCCAGAAAAGCGCGTTGCCGATCAGGAAATTGCGCACCTCATTTCGGCCAAAATTAAAAATGAGCGTGCCCCAATCCTGGTGCTCGCCCTGGCGCGGGTCCATGTGCTCGTAAAGATCGGTGCCGTCGAATTCGGCGAGCGCGTGCGCATCTTTGGGGAAATGCGCCGGCACCCAATCCATGATCACACCGATGCCAGCCTGGTGGCAAGCGTCGATGAAATGACGCAGTTCATCGGGCGTGCCGAAACGGCTGGTCGGTGCGTAATAGTTGGTAACTTGATAACCCCAGGAGCCTTCGAACGGGTGCTCGGCAATCGGCAGCAATTCGATGTGGGTGTAACCCGTCTCCAGCACGTAGGGCAACAACGTCTCCGCGAATTCGAGATAACTCAGGTGCCGGTTTCCTTCATTGGCGTGGCGACGCCATGAACCGAGATGCACTTCGTAAATGCTAAGCGGACTTCTCGGCCAGTCTTTCGTCCGACGCGATTCCATCCACTCCGCGTCGCTCCATTTGTAACGCTCGAGATTGTAAGTGAGCGAACTGGTCGATATGCCGTGCTGATTGAAAAAGGCGAATGGATCGCTCTTGAGCAACAGGGCGCCGGTCTGGGTGCGGATTTCGAATTTGTAATGCGCGCCTTCCTTGATTCCCGGCAAAAATAATTCCCATACGCCGCTGCCCAGCAGCCTGCGCATCGGATTAACCCGACCATCCCAGCCGTTGAAATCGCCCACCACGCTGACCCGCTGCGCATTCGGCGCCCAGACTGCAAAGTAAACACCAGCCTCGTCGCCGATAGTGCGCAGATGCGCCCCAAACTTTTCATAAATTTTCCAGTGCTGTCCCTCGGCGAACAGATGCAGATCGACTTCACCCATAATCGGACCGTACTGATACGGATCACGCGCCAGCTGCTCCGAGCCATCCCGCGTCGTGAGGCGAAGGCGATAATCGAGATCGCGCGTCGCGCCGGGTACAGTCACGCAAAAAAAACCGTCCCGATGAATCCTCTCTCCGGCGATCGGCTCAGTCGATGGTCGATTCAGAACGATGTCGATCTTTTCTGCATCCGGCCGAAACACGCGGATCTTCAAATCATCGCCAACGCGGTGTGGTCCCAAAATACGGAATGGATCGGAATGGGTCCCGGTGAGAAAGCTGTTTAATTCGTCGGGTGGCAATCCCGTGATTTCGAAAGGTCTCATGCGAGTATAACCTAATGCGAACGTTTACTCGTTAAAGTGTTAAAGCGTTGAAGTTGATGAAAGCGATTCGCTTAAACGCCTGTCATCGATAGAGAATCCGGATGGAACCGGATCCACAATGGTCTGCGATAATAGATCGAAGGAGAATTATTAATTATGGCCAAAGTCGTTAAAGTCATCGAACTGCTGTCCGAATCGCC
>QHMQ01000044.1 GCA_003217835.1 Verrucomicrobiota bacterium | reverse complement strand
TTCCTGAGCGGGCAGGTCCCACCAGAGCGCATTCTTCTGACCCATCACGAGACTGAACTGCCGCTTCATTTCGTTGCGCCGTTCCCAGGGAACGAAGCCGAGCACACGCGCATCACCGGAGGTGGGGTTCAACAACCCCGAGAGCATCTTAAGCACGGTCGTTTTACCTGCGCCGTTCGGGCCGAGAAAGCCAACAAACTCGCCTTGCTCGATTTGAAACGAAACATCGTCGGCCGCCCGCGTTTCGTCGTGCCGTCGCTTCACGAGGCCCTTAATCGAACCCCAAAGACCACCCTCCTTGCGGTAGGTGCGGTAGATTTTGGTTAACCCGGAAGCTTCGATCGCAGGCATAAGGCGAGGATAAAAGATAAAGTATAACGTTTGAAGCTACGCCGCGATCATTGCGAGGAAAACCGGGACTGGAAGCGCTTTCGGAAACGAAGGCGCCATTCGCTTTCTAATTTAGATCGCGCGCGAACATTTCACGATTAAATTTCGTCTCGATCAATCCGATGCTTCCCGAATTGCCGCCTGAAGAAGATCGCCCTGGCGTTCCCATTGCGCCGCCGCTTCTATTCGTGCTACCGATCCTCGCGTCGCTTGCGCTCGAATGGCTTGTTCCGACTAGCTTCGTGCATGGCGCATTCCGATGGATACTTGGCGCGGTGATCGTTGTCGCCGGCATTGCGCTGAATATCGGCGGATTTGTTACCCAGAAACGCGCCGGCACCCATCCTATCCCATTCAATCCAACCACGCGCATCGTTGCGCACGGAGTTTATCGCTTCAGTGGCAATCCGATGTACCTCGGTTTCGCTTTGTGCACGTTTGGGCTGGCGATCCTGGTGGATTCCGCTTGGATGCTGCTGGCCCTGCCGATCGGTCTTGTGCTTGTCGATCGCATCGTCATCACGCGCGAAGAACGCTATCTCGAACGCAAGTTCGGAGACGAATATCTCAACTACAAACGCCGTGTCCGGCGCTGGCTCTAGTGTTCACCGCGCCGAAAGAATTCTGCTTATCGCTATCAAATATTAAAGGCGTACGAGCCGGCTAATTCTTCGGCCCCAAATTACTGCGATCACCCGACCAGCTCAAAAGCACTTTCACAAACAATCATCAAGACAGTGCAGCAAATGCGCAACTGTCTCTTCGGTTTCGTCGCCCATATTGGAGAGGCGGAAGGTTTTTCCCTGAATTTTGCCGTAGCCGGGATCGATCACGAGGTGGTGCTTTTCTCGAAGTCGTTTCGCGAATGCAGGAACGTTGAATTTTTCTCGATTGTTCCTCACGCAGGTGAGCGTTTTCGACCGAAAACCTTCTTCGGCGAAGAAATCGAACTCGGTTCGTCGCACCCAATCGTGGACGAGCGCGTTGGTGCGCGCGTGTCGATCGAAACGCGCGTCCAAGCCTTCCTCGAAGATTTCGTCGAGCTTTGATTGGAGCGCGTGGATATGAGCGATGCTTGGTGTGCTCGGCGTCATCCACTCGGCCTGCTGTTTTTTGAACTCGAGGAAATCGAAATAGAAACCGCGGTTCGGCATTTTCTTGGCGCGGGCGAATCCCTTTTCGGAAACGGAGAAGAGCGAGAATCCCGGCGGCAGTGCGAGCGCTTTCTGCGCGCCGGCGAGCATGACGTCGATGCCGAGCGTGTCCATGTCGATCTTGACGCCAGAGAATGATGAAACAGTGTCCAGGATGAGGACCACGTCGGGATATTTCGCGAGGACGCCGCAGATTTCACCGAGTGGATTCATCGCACCGGTCGAAGTTTCGTTGTGAACCAAAGTCACCGTATCGAACTTTCCGGTCGCCAGATGTCGATCCACCGCCTTGTGATCGATGTGTTTACCCCAATCTACCTGCAATGGCTCTGCGTTTTTGCCGCAACGCTTGGCGACGTCGAACCATTTGTCGGAGAAGGCGCCGCACATGCAATTGAGCACTCCGCGATCAACCAGGTTGCGGATTGACGCTTCCATTACGCCCCACGCCGAGGAGGTCGAGAGAAACACTGGCTGCTTCGTGTTGAATAATTTCTGAAGACCTGGGTGAATCGCGCTGTAAAGGTTTTTAAAATCGTCTCCGCGATGGCTGATCATTGGCCGCGAGAACGCCGCCCACGTTTTCGGGGAGACCTCGACAGGGCCGGGAGTAAAGAGTTTGTCGTGTGGCTGCATCAGGCAAACGTCGAACGCCGGACCCACCTTCGCAAGACTACAGGTGGCAGGCGCTCGACTTCCAATATCGAATTCCGGCTCCGTGATTATTTGCAGATGAAGCTGATTCCACCGCTCCGTTCGAGACGTGCGCTTTGGATGCGCTTGAAATCGTCAGAGTGCAAATCGAGTCGCAAATCTTCCTCGAGATCGTGTCTCGTAATGTGGTTACCCCGCAACCCCCGCTGCACCAATTCCCCGTCGTGGATGAGAATCTCCTCTGTGCCTTTGATTAGATTGCCGAAGCCATGCGAATAGAACGCAATCCAGGCTAGCAATCGATGAAACGCCACCATCGCAAACCCGCCGCCGACGGTCGGGAGCAAATCCGCTGATCCATTAATAGCGCGCGCGAGTACAGACGCGAGGATCACGAGAAAGACGCTGTCGAAAACGGTGCGGCGCGCGAGCGATCGGCGGGCGCTGATTCGCACCATCAAAAGCGTGAACATGAAAACGATAATTCCGCGCAGTGAAATCTGCACGAAGGTGAGTGTCTGCGGCTCAGCGCCGAGACCGAGAAACACGCGGACCGGGGTCCAATATTCTTGCCATAGGTTCATGCTGTGGAGTTTAACACCTTCCCAAACACTACGCGCAAGGCCGTGCGCGAGCAGCAATACGAATTGATGATGGACGACCACTCCACTGAGATGGTGAATGCTCAACATGAAAAGGGTCGACTCGATCCGGACAAGATCGAAGCGGAGATTCTCGCCAACGAGCGGACGTTTCTTGCCTGGGTGCGGACCAGTATCGCGGTGATGAGTTTGGGGTTCGTTATTGCGCGATTCAGCCTTTGGATGCGCGAGATGTCTTACGGCGTGAATGCAACCATGCGCATACGACAGACCGGCATCTCCGAAGCGCTTGGAGAGTGTATGATCGGCCTCGGAGGAGTGCTGACGGCTTTCGCGGCGTGGCGATATCGCGTCGTCAATCGGGCAATCGAACGGGGCAAGATTGAAGCCGATCCGCGCATGGTCATGGCAATCACAGCCATTATTCTGGCTGCTGCTGTGGCTGTGATTGTCTATATGATCATTTCGACAGCCGCGGTATGATCTTTGCGAGCGAACGACTGCGTAGCGCTTGCGCAAAAAACTTTCGCGTGGCATAAGACGGCGCTCGCGCGGTTCGAATCCCCGAGAGCAGCAGTTAATATCGAGTTTATGCCGACGGCCACGCCTCCTTCCCGAGATGCAGCGCTTGAAACGCGCGTATTTTGGGAGCGATTCAAAACTGAGATCATCGCAGTGTTGATCATCGTCCTGCTCGCCATCGCCGGTTTCGCAGGTTATCGCTTTTATTCGGATCACCGAGCTGCAGCAGCATCGGCTTTGCTAGCCACTGCTTGCCGAAGCTCAGCGCAATGAAAGGAAGTTTACGGAAGCGACCGGGACGCTCCAGGTTTTCATCAACAAGAACCCGAATCACGAGCTCGTGAGCACGGCAAAAATGGCGATGGCCGCCAATCTGGAGTCGATGGGAAAAAACGATCAGGCATTATCGATCTACCAGCAGATCGCATCGATCTATCCAAACAGTTTCAATGCGCCGCTGGCGCTGCTTTCACAAGTCTACCTTTTGAAGTCCGAAAACCGAATTGAGGAAGCGCGCCGGATCTGCGAGACGATCTTAACTCGTTACCGGGAGAGTTTTTGGGCCGGCGAAGCGGCGCAGGAATTGCGCTTGTTGAAACCAAATGCCTCATCGCAGGCACCATCAGCGCAGAGAATCCCGCCACTCTTAACTGCGCCGAGCTCAACGCCAGCGGACGCGCTACCTCCGAACAGTCCGAAGCCGAGATAGGCGCTGCAGGGGCGGGCGTGTTGCCTCTACGTGTGAGATGGCAGCTGGTCGGGCCGCCATCGGAGCGAACCGCTGACTATCGTTTCGAGAACTGGAAACGTTTCCGCGCACCCGGTTGGCCGGATTTTTTTCGTTCCTTCATGCGCGGGTCTCGCCGGAGCAAACCGTCGGCCTTCAGCGTGCCGCGCAAATTAGCGTCCACTTGAAGGAGGGCGCGCGAAATCGCTAGCCGCACCGCGCCAGCCTGGCCGCTCGCACCACCGCCGGTCGCGTTGATCGAAAGGTCGTAGGAATTGACAAGCTTTGCCGTTTGAAGCGGTTGCAGGACCACGTTCTGTAGTGGCCCGGTTGGAAAGTAGTCGTCAAAGCTACGCCCATTGATGTCGATCTTGCCTGTACCCGGCATCATACGGATGCGCGCGACCGAAGTCTTACGGCGACCGGTGGCGATAAATTCCTGGGTTTGCGGCATAAGATCAGTGGCTAGATAAGTTTGACGGCCTGCGGCTGTTGCGCGGTATGCGGGTGAGAATCGCCGCGATAGACCTTTAATTTTCGATAAACTGCGCGACCAAGCCGGTTGTGCGGAATCATTCCACGCACGGCCCGCTCAACCAGCAATTCCGGATGGCGAACACGCCGCGCCCGAGCATTTTCTGATTTGTGACCGCCCACGTATCCTGAAAAACTCATGTAACTTTTCTGATCTTCTTTTTTTCCAGTCAGTCGCACTTTCTCAGCGTTAATGACAACCACAAAATCACCCGTATCGACGTGCGGGGTGAAAATCGTCTTCGCTTTTCCGCGCAATAAGTTGGCGGCCTTTACCGCGACCTGGCCAAGGACCTGGTCCTTGGCGTCGATCACCCACCATTTGCGTGGGACTTCGCTGGCTTTGGCAGAAAAGGTTTTCATTAGAGCGGAAAAGGCACGAAAACTACGGGACGTGCTACGGAGTGTCAAATACTCGCGCGAGACCCGCCTTGCTCTTTCCACTTTGTTTTGCATGCTCGTGTTTTCATTTCTTTCGGTCAGTGAGTATCCTGCTGCGCCACAGGGCGTTTTTCCCGGGGAGGCGAAATGGCGGATGAAAGAAGGACTGGGCGTGATTAAAGAGGTCGTGCGCTTCCTTCGCACCATTCGTCCGGAACAACCGCCCGCATTGTCGCCGGGAATGTGTCGTGCGGCAGCTGATCATTGCACCGATCAGGCTGCCGGGCGTACCGGACATCGCGGCAGCGACCGCAGCGGCCCCGGCGATCACCTCAGTCGCTACGGAACCTGGAGCGGACTCTGGGGCCAAAACATTGCGTACGGAAAACGACTGCGCGCGCGATCGTCCTTGCGCTCATTATTGACGATGATCGCCCGGCGCGAACACACCGCAGAAACATTTTCGATCCCAGTTTCAATCGCGCTGGCGACGGGCCGCACGCGCTTCATGGCAGCGTTTGCACGATCAATTTTGCCAGTCGCTACACCGACCGGCCCGCCAACGCGGTCATCGGACGAAATTTTTAGCCGGGCAGCAAATGGCTACTGGTCATTTGCATTGTCGGAGTTTAATTGTTCCCCCTTCTCGCATGGCAGAACCAGCACATACTTCCAGGAAAACCGCGATTACCCCGCGGCGCGAGGAAGATTTCCCTGAATGGTATCAGCAAGTGATTCGTGCAGCCGAGCTGGCTGAGCCTTCGGAGGTGCGCGGCTGCATGGTGATTCGCCCGTGGGGCTACGGCATTTGGGAGAATATGCAGCGGCAACTCGACGCGATGTTCCGCGCGACGGGCCACCGCAACGCATACTTCCCACTTTTGATTCCGCTGAGTTATTTTGCGAAGGAGGCGGAGCACGTCAAAGGCTTTGCAAAAGAATGCGCGGTCGTGACGCACAGCCGCCTCGAAGGCGATGCCGACGGAAAGTTAAGGCCGTCGAGCGCGCTGACTGAGCCGCTGGTGATTCGGCCGACTTCGGAAACAATTATCGGCGCCAGCTACGCAAAGTGGGTGCAATCGTACCGCGATCTTCCCATTCTGATCAATCAATGGGCGAACGTTGTCCGGTGGGAAATGCGGCCACGCCTCTTCCTGCGCACGACCGAATTCCTCTGGCAGGAAGGGCATACCGTTCACGAAACTGAAACTGAAGCACGGGCGGAGACAAGGCAGATGCTCGAAGTTTATGGGCGTTTCGTATGCGATCATCTCGCTGTTCCGGTTTTCAGCGGCGAAAAATCGGAGAGCGAACGTTTTCCGGGCGCGGTAGAAACCTTGTCGATTGAAGCAATGGTGCAGGACCGCAAAGCGATCCAGGCCGGCACGTCGCATTTTCTCGGCCAAAATTTTTCGCGTGCGAGCGGGATTCAATTTCAGAATCGCGAAGGCAAACAGGAATTTGGGTGGACCACCAGCTGGGGGATGAGCACGCGGCTCGTCGGCACGCTGGTGATGGCGCACGGAGACGACGATGGTCTTGTCTTGCCGCCGCGCATCGCGCCAACGCAGGTCGTCATCCTGCCCATTACGCCAAAGGAAGAAACTCGGAGTGCAGTGCTCGAAGCTTGTGACAAACTCGCCAAACAATTGCGCGAAATTCGATATGTCGATCTTCCGATTGAAGTAGAAGTCGATCGGCGCGACCTCGGAGGCGGCGTAAAGAATTGGGAGTGGATCAAGAAAGGCGTGCCGCTTCGTGTCGAGATCGGACCGCGGGATCTCGAATCAGCCCAAGTCACGGTGAGCCGCCGCGATAAGCCAGTCAAAATGAAAGAGTCGATGTCGACGCAGGAATTCGTTTCGCGCGCGCCCGAGGTCCTTGACTCGATCCAGCGAAATCTTTTCGAGCGCGCGAGGAAATTCCGCGATCAACACACGCGCGTCATCGATTCCAAACAAGAGTTCTACGATTTCTTTACGCCTAGAGACGCAGCGAAACCCGAAATTCACGGCGGCTTTGCCGTCGCGCACTGGGACGGCTCTCGCGACGTCGAAGAACAAATCAAGAACGATCTCAAAGTCACGATTCGGGTTATTCCGCTCGACGATTCCTCCGAGCTTGGAAAGTGTATTTTCACAGGTAAACCAAGTTCGCACCGTGTGATCTGGGCGAAGGCCTACTGAAACGTCAGCTGTCAGGTTGACGTGCTCGAAAGGGACAGTTTATTACCGCGTCTCAATGGAATTAAGGCTTTACAGTCGCGAATGGTGCTCGTGGTGCATTGACGCGAAGGATTATCTGTCTGAGAAAGGCTATCGTTTCGATGTCGTTGATGTCGGCAAAGATCGACACGCTTACGAGGAGATGAAAAAGCTCTCCGAGCAAACGTATGTCCCGACATTCGTGGCGGGCGCCAGAGTTCTGGCCAATTTCGATACCGATCAACTCAAGAAATTTCTGAACGAGCACCAGATCGATCCCTAATGCTCTTTGGTGTTTTTTTAACGCTCGGCGTGGCGATGCTCAGCGTCGGGCTACGCAGCTTTCAAAACTCGTACACACAAAAGGCGGGTGCGCTCGGCATTCTCATCGCCTCATTCCTGGCGATCTTTTTTATAACCGGCAGCTGGATGCTTGGTTTGGCCGCCGCCGTGAGCTGGCTCTTTCTGCCGTGGCTTGAAATTCTTACGCGCATTCGCGCGCTTCGGCTGCCGAAGGAAAAACAGCTTCGGCCAAAGAATCCACCTTCCTCCGATGCATTCCCTGCGCTGAGCGAGATCACGCGCGAGATCGAGGACGAAGGTTTTGTGCAGGTGGGCGACGCCGGGTGGGACTGGGAGGATTACCGCCAGTTCTTCCGTTTGTTCTACAAGAAGGAGGACCGAGCCCAGGCCGCGATCTGCCTGAACGAGCAGCATGATCTCTCGTTTTATTACCTGCGAATTTCATCGCGCGCGAAGGGCGGGACGATTTGGACGACCTGGAATTACCCGCTCTCCTATGGGCTGAAAGTGACTCCTCACTTTCGGATTAACCGTCAGCGGCCGGATCAATCGTTTTGGCGGCTTTATCAAAGCCATCGCGAGTTTCTCCGTCGAAACGGCGTGAAGGCAGACGCGATCGATATGTTGGATGAAGAGCGCATCGAAACGGAAATAGAAAACGATCTGCGCGATCAAATCGCGCATAACATCGCCAAGGGCGTGCTCAAGCAGACCGCGGCAGGCGATGTAAAATATTCCTGGCGCGGGATGATTTATCTTTGGTGCCAGTTCTTGGTCGATCTAGTCAGATTGTAAACTTACGAACCGACCATGAGCGGTCGACGCAGACGCGGCAGAAAAAAACCGAAAGGAGCATTCGGCAGGATCGGTTTCTACAAGATGACGCCGGTCGATCGAACCGCGGCCATTGTACATTGTAACAAGCACAAGCGCGGGTCAACGCCGAGTAATTAAAACTCAAAAACCTAAAAAGAAGCGTTGGCAGAAACTGAGTCGGGCACGGTTGGAAATGCGATTTAAGCAATTGCAACAGCTAGAAGAAGCAGAAAGACAAGAGAAGCCTAAACCTTCATAATCTCAGCTTCTTTGTGTTTGAGATGGTCGTCCACCGACTTGACAAAGCGATCGGTTAGTTTTTGCACTTCGGTTTCCAAATCGTGCAATCCGTCTTCGCTTAGTTCTCCGCTGGCTTTGAGTTTCTTCACCTCGTCGAGCGCCGTGCGTCGGTTCGCCCGAACCCGCACCCGCGCTTCCTCCGCCATCTTGCCCAGTGAGCGAACAAGATCTTTGCGCCGCTCTTCCGACAACTCTGGAATCGGGAGCCGGATGATCTTTCCATCGACGTTCGGCGTAATGCCGATCTTGGACTCTTTGAGCGCCCTCTCGACGTCTTGCACTGTACTGGCATCAAACGGCTGAACGACGAGCAAACGCGGCTCGGGCGTCGTGATCAATGCAAGCTGCTTTAACTTCATGGTCGATCCGTACGCTGCAACATCGACGTTCTCGACGAGCCCCGGTGAGGCTTTGCCGGTACGCACGGCGGCAAATTCGTGCATCATATAGTCGACACTTTTTTCCATCGACATCTCGGCTTCGAGAAGAATGTCGTCTCTGCTCATGCAGCTAAATTTTTACTTCGGTTGCGGTTCATCGCAAACGAGCGTCCCGACTTTTCGCCCGAGCACGGCATCTCGAATGTTGCTCGGTTTATTCATATCGAACACCACGATGGGAATTTTGTTATCCATGCAAAGACTGAACGCGGTTGAATCCATGATCTGCAATCGTTTCGTGAGTGCTTCGGTAAAAGTAATGCGTTCGTAGAACTTCGCATTTGCGTCGGTATTCGGGTCGCGATCGTAAACGCCATCCACTTTCGTGGCCTTCAGGATGACATCAGCCCGAATCTCACTGGCCCGCAGCGCCGCGGTCGTATCGGTTGAAAAGTATGGATTCCCGGTCCCGGCCGCAAAGATAACAACCCGGCCCAATTCGAGATGGCGTATGGCGCGACCGAGAATAAACGGCTCAGCCACGTTTTTCATTTCGATGGCGGTTTGTACGCGGGTCTCGACACCCATCTCGGCAAGCGTGCTCCGCAAAGCCAGCGCGTTGATCACGGTGGCGAGCATGCCCATGTAGTCCGCGGTCGTGCGATCCATGCCCCGATCGGCTGCGGAGAGACCGCGCCAGATGTTACCGCCGCCGATCACGACCGAGACTTGCACGCCGAGGTCGCGCACTTCTTTTATGCGTTCGGCGATTTCGCGCACCACCGCCGGCGAAATATTGTCCCGTGCACCACGCTCTCGTAGCGCTTCGCCGCTCAATTTGAGGACGATGCGTTTGTATGCTGGCACTTCCGTTTTCATGAGGCGCAAATCATCAAACAGAACGCGGCTTCGTTTTGAAAGCAAAATGAAGTGGCATGGGCTCCCCGCCCCATGAATTCATCGGCAAGGTGCCGATGCCACATCAAATCCGCGTAAGAATTCTGCCGACGTCATCCGCCGCTTCCCTTCAGGCTGCACCTCTTCCAACGAAAGGGCGCGGTCACTTGCTGCAATCACCAGACCTTGCTCCTCTGTCTGCAATATTTCGCCCGGTTCGGCCGCAAGGTCGACAATTGATGCAGAAAATATTTTTAAATTACGCGGCTTGCCCAATTTTGCCGCAACGGTCGTAAACGCTCCCGGCCATGGATTGAACGCACGAACTTTCCTTTCGATCACCTCGGCGCGTTCCGCCCAATCGATTTTGCCGTCATCGCGATTCAATTTCGGCGCATACGTGGCGAGCGTATTATTCTGGGGGACGCGCGGCGCAATTTTTTTCCCAAGCAGTTGCAAAGATTCGAGCAACGCGTCCGGGGCAATTTGTGCCAGCCGATCGTGCAGCGACCCGCCGGTATCCGTCGGCAAGATGTCGATCTTGCGCTGCAATAAAATATCGCCCGTATCGAGACCTTCATCCATGTACATGACCGTAATTCCTGTCTCGAAGTCGCCGGATGCAATTGCGGTTTGAATGGGTGCCGCGCCGCGATGTCGTGGGAGCAACGACGCATGCAAGTTCAAACAAGCGACGCGGGGAATCCCAAGGACCCCCTGCGGCAAGATTTGTCCGTAAGCCATGACGACGATCACCTCCGGCGCCAGGGCACTGATCTCCTCGATTGATTGTCGATCTTTAATCCGCGCTGGTTGCAAGGTCGGTATCTTCGCTCCGGCAAGCGCCTTTTTAATCGGTGGTGGCTTAATGCGTTGGTCGCGCCCAGCCGGTTTGTTCGGCTGTGTGACGACTGCCGCGAGTTGATGTTCTTTCGATCGCAGCAAAGCGTGCAGCGTCGGCGCGCCGATTTCGCCTGTGCCGATGAAGACGACTCGCATCGTTCCTTAATGAAGAAGCGTTTGCGTGGACGCGCGCCGCGGACGCCGCCTGGCCATTGCCTGCGCCGTCAATCTATCGCCAGCAGTGACCTCGCGCTGGCCGACCGACGATCCACAACCGGCACAAAGATAATCGAAAATCTCGCGGTCAGGCAGGACTAAAAGCAACCGCTCGCGCACCGGCATCGCGGTTTTACACTTCTCGCAATAGAGGCTCGAGGCAGTGAAATTTTCAAACTGTTGCTGGCTCATGCTGAGCATCCACGCCGTTCATGCTGGCGAGGATATCAAACAACACTTTCGAGGGCGGCTGAATCGCGTCAACCACAGTGATCATCTCTTTCGGATAATATGAAAGCACCGGCTTCGATTCCTTTTCGTATGTGTCGAGTCGGCGTTGGATCACCTCTTCGTTCGCATCATCGAGTCGATTGTCTTTCAATGCGCGCTTTTTCAGGCGGGAAAAAAGCGTCTCGCGGCTCGGACACGCCAGGTGAAAGACTTTTTTCACGTCAATCATTTCTTCCATGATTTTTGCTTGCCCGACATTCCGCGGAATACCATCGAGCACGAGAATGTCGATGTCGGGCTTGAATTTGTGCGCGTCCACTGCCGCAGCGATCGCTTCTTTCCAAAGCTCCACTGTGATGTCGTCCGGGACGAGCTGTCCCTTACTCGAGTATTCCAGGAACGCCTTGCCTACTTTTGTTCGAGTGTCGATGGAGCGGAACACGTCTCCACACGGGCAATGATAAAAGCGCGGGATCGTACCGAGTGTTTTACCTTGTGTCCCTTTGCCGCTGCCAGGCGCGCCAAAGAGGATAAACGTATTGTATTTCATGGGCGAAATCCGTTTATACCGCAAGGTCGTCGAAGCCGGAAAGTAGAATCAGCGGCTATTTTCCAGCAGCGACCGGATCGACATTTACCCGGCGGCCAGCGCGATCGAAGCGCACGTTTCCATTCACCAGCGCAAAAATCGTGTAATCGCGGCCGAGCCCCACATTTTTCCCAGCCAAAAATTTGGTCCCGCGCTGACGAATAATGATGTTGCCAGCAACAACCATCTCGCTGCCAAATTTTTTTACGCCCAGTCGCTTGCTGACACTGTCACGCCCGTTCTTAACGCTGCCTTGTCCTTTTTTATGAGCCATTTTTCTATTCGATGTTGGATGTTGGGCGTTGGATGTTCGACGTTAGGTCTTCTTCGATTTCGTGCCACCGATGCTGATTCCTTTGATCTTTACCCGTGTTAGCTTTCGCCGATGTCCTACCGTGCGATGGTAACCCTTACGCCGTTTGAATTTGAACGCGATGACTTTTTTATCTTTCCGTTGCTCAACTACTTCGGCCGTCACCTTCGCGCCAGAGATTAGCGGATCACCGTGCGTGAGCTTGTCGCCATCGGCATGCAATAACACCTCGCCAAACGTAGTGGCTTTTCCCACCTCCGCGTCCAAAAGATCGACATCGATCGTGTCGCCCTCCGAGACCCGATACTGTCGTCCACCGGTCTTGATAACTGCGTAAGCCATAATGAGGGAGAATTTTCTGGGGAAAAAGCCGCGCAAACTCACACAGATATGCTGCTTTGACAAGCGGAAAGGTGACGTGGACTGGTGGATCGAGCAATCCCTTGTTCGATGCTCAATCTAGCGGCGACGCCGCATATTTGTTTAACATCGGCTACAGCGCAGAAACAATGAGCACGATCTCGCCTTTCGGGGGGTACGCTTCGTAGTGCGCGAGAAGCTCGCTGGCAGTACCGCGCCGGAATTCCTCGAATTTTTTGGTGAGCTCGCGGGCAACGCAGAGTTGGCGAGCTGGCATGATGTCCATGCAGGCTTTGAGCGTTTTCGCGAGGCGATATGGGGATTCAAAAAAAATCGTCGTTTCGTCGCGTTCGGCGGCTGCGTCCAACTCACGTTCGCGCTGTCCGCTTTTGACTGGGAGAAATCCAGCGAAGAAAAATTTCTGGCTCGAGAATCCCGAACCAACGAGGGCGGTCAGGATCGACGACGGTCCCGGAATGATTGTGAATGGCAGCTCGCGTCTGATGCATTCACGAATCAATCGCGAACCTGGATCCGAGACTCCGGGCGTTCCGGCGTCGGTAATAAGGGCGATGTTTTCGCCTGCCCCGAGTCGCTCCATGAGCTGCGCGGTGCGCATGGCTTCATTGTGCTCGTGATAACTGACGAGCGGTTTCTTGATTTCGAACCGCTTTAGCAAGATGCCGGAGTGACGCGTGTCTTCCGCTGCGATCACATCGACTGATTTCAACACGTCGAGCGCGCGAAGTGTGATGTCGGAAAGGTTACCGATTGGGGTCGCGACAACGTAAAGCATCCCTGATCATCGGATCAGAATTCGTTTTCCGCTATCGATTGCGCGTAGAGAAAAATCGTTATCACCAATTCCAACAAAGCCGATAGGGCGGTGCAAAACGAATTCATGGCGAGGAGGTTTATATGAGAAAAGGTGTTTATGCATTTGCGCTGGCCCCATTTTTCTTCGTCGGTTGTGCTGAGGAACCAACGACAGTGACAACGACGACTACTACGCAAGAGGTTACGACGACGGGCCCGGGTACGCGGCCTGTCGCGCGCGAGGTTGTTGTGACTCAGCCCCCGCCGGCC
This sequence comes from Verrucomicrobiota bacterium, assembly GCA_003217835.1. Classification (GTDB taxonomy): domain Bacteria; phylum Verrucomicrobiota; class Verrucomicrobiia; order Chthoniobacterales; family UBA10450; genus Udaeobacter. The sequence continues at coordinate 3,066 of QHMQ01000044.1, read as the reverse complement.
GTTCGGGTCGAAGCACAAACAGTTTCACCCGGGCCTGCGTACGCCTGGACGCGCGGTTACTGGCGTTGGACCGGAGCAGGCTACGAATGGGTTCCCGGCACTTGGGTCACACGCCCAAGTCCGAGGAATGTGTGGGTTGAAGGCCACTGGGTGCGTAGGGCCGGCGGCTGGGTCTGGATTGCCGGTCATTGGCAATGAATTCGTCGCAGTTTTCCGGCGCGCTGCGTTGAATTCGTGCCAGGACTGGCATCGAATAAATCGATGTTCCATATTAGCGGCATCGATTTGCGCCATCGCATTGATTGTATCTTCTTGATCACGAAATGCCTCGTGAACGTGGTCAAAGGCGAATTGCGGCATGCTGGTTTTGCATTCCGATTGGGTTCTTCTTCTTGGCGCTCGCGGTTCCTTCGTTTCTTTTCTTTCGGCAGCACGCGGGGCATTCGTTAGGCGCGGCGGTCGCGCTCGATTTTGCCGCGCGTCATCGGGTCGAACGGGTGGTGGCCATCGCGTCTTTTACGACGTTGCGCGAAGAAGCGGCGAGGGTAGTTGGGCGGGAATTGGCGCGATTACTTCGCGAAAACTACGATAACCGGGAAAATCTTTCCCGAATTGCCAGGCACAACCCGAAGGCGCGAATCGGAATCTTTCATGGCACGGCTGATAACGATATTCCCGTCGAGATGGGCGGCGAGCTCGCCCGTGAATTTCCGTTTGTGGAATTCTTTGCCATCGACGGTGCCGGCCACGTGAGCGTGCTCGACGCCGGGCACGACAAGATCGTCGATTGGATGAATCGCTGATCAGATCTGCCGCTTTTCATTCGCAGGTAATGTGGCATCTTTCGCTGGAACGATCCAAGCTGTGGTCACAGGCGATGAAACCGATGTTTCACTCCGCTGCCGATAAGAGGCGATTTCCGCAGACCGATTACTTCTTTCATTCAGGGACTGGCGGCTGGCGGGGGTATTCGTCCTCATTTGATGGGGAGGACCGATCGGAATTTCGGACTTTTTACAATTTAAGTCGCGAATTCATGATCGAATCGGCGCGAGAACGGGCCAAAGAAATGGCGGTATTTGGCGTGGTGGTCGTGGCGTCAGCCTGGCCGGTGATCTACATGATGATCACCGTCGTGAAATTGCTCAGTAAAGGCCGGCCCTAGCTGAATCGTGGTCGATCTAAATCAATATCGATCTCCCTCGCGCCTATCGCTGCGGCCAGAGAAATTCGTCGCGATATTCCGGTGTTTCTTCGGGGGCAAGGCCATGGCGCGTGACATTTTCGGTAACGACGCGCGGCAATAAAAACTGGAGGAGATAATCGGCGCCACCGGCTTTGGTGCCTCCGCCGCTCATTTTGAATCCGCCAAACGGATGTCGCCCGACAACGGCGCCTGTGCACGAGCGATTGATGTAAACGTTGCCCGCCTCAATCTCGGCTTTGGCGCGATCAATATCGGCGGGGCTGCGCGAGAAAAATCCAGCGGTAAGGGCGTAATCAGTGCCGTTCGCGACCTCGAACGCTTCATCGAGATCACGCACTTTGATAACGCTTAGGACAGGGCCGAAAATCTCCTCGCGCGCGATTCGCATGTTTGGCTTCACGCCGCTGAAAATTGTCGGCGGAATGAAGTAGCCTTCCGGCGGCACTTCCTTCGCCTGATAGGCGAGGGTCGCCTCGCTTTTACCAATCTCGATGTACTCTTGGATGCGTTTGTAAGCGGCCTCATCGATTACCGGACCAACCATCATCCCAGGCTCCTCCGGATTGCCAACCCGCAAACTCCCCGCTGCAGAAAGCAAACGCTCCATCACGCGGTCGTAATTTTCCTCGAGAAGGATGAGGCGGGAAAGAGCCGAGCATTTCTGTCCCTGATAACCGAACGCGGAATAAATTGAATCGACAATCGCTTCATCGAGATCGGCATCGGAATCGATGATCACGGGATTCTTGCCACCCATCTCACAAATGACATGCTTCAGCTCCCGCTGACCGGGACGCGTTATCCCAGCCGACTCCCAAATCCTCAGCCCGACTTCGCGTGAGCCGGTGAACGCGATAAGATCGACATCTTTGTGATCGACGAGGTGCGCTCCGATGACCGAGCCGCGGCCCGATAAAAAATTCAAGACACCGGGCGGCACACCGGCTTCCTCGAAAATCTGCATGAGCATCGCGCCGCAGACGATCGATTGCTCAGACGGCTTCATGATCACGGTGTTGCCAGTGACCAAGGCGGCGGAAACCATCCCGCAAAGAATGGCGATCGGAAAATTCCATGGCGCAATTACGAGCGCGACGCCGCGCGGCCAATAATGCTGATAGCTTTCTTCGCCGGGAACATGCTGGGTTAGCCGCGGTCGCCCGATCTGCCGCATTCTCTCCGCATAAAAACGGCAAAAATCTATCGCCTCGCGAATGTCGCCATCTGCTTCGGCCCACGGTTTGCCGACTTCGAAAACCTCAAGCGCGGAAAGTTCGTAACGCCTCCGGTCCATGATCGCCGCCGCGCCTTCAAGCAAGCGGGCTCGCTCCTCAAAGGGAGTCCGGCTCCATTTATCAAATGCGGCCCGGGCAGCTTTGACGGCGCGCTCAGCCTCCGGAATTCCCGCTTCCGCCACGTAACCGACGATCTCTTTCGGCGCACTGGGGTTAACTGAAGGCGTAAGTTTGTCCGTCCAAACCTTTTCTCCGCCGATCACCAGTGGATATTTTTCACCGAAGCGATTGCGCGCTTCACGCAATGCGGTGCGCATTTTTTCCTGAATCTCTTGATAAACGAAATTCACAAGCGGTGAGTTTTCGTAAATATCGCCAGGCGGAGATTCAATGGAAGCGCCATTTTTAGGATGTCGATCTTCGGCGATAGTCGGGATTGTCGCCTCGGGGAGGTTGGCGCGATTTTGCCTGACGAGTTCCTTTGGATCGCGCAGCAATTCCGCCGCGGAGACATTCTCGGAAAATTTTGCGCGCAAAAATCCTTCATTGGACGTGTTCTCAAGCAACCGCCTTACGAGGTAGGACATTCCAGGGAGCAGCTGTCCGACCGGGCAGTATTCGCGA